>CAZQWK010000001.1:0-30104 GCA_964597245.1 uncultured Candidatus Saccharibacteria bacterium
TGCTGAAACCGCGAACTGGGAATATTACCATTGACGGCGATCTTCCTAAAAACAAACGAGATATTATCGGGTATGTACCACAGCGGGTGAGTTTTGATACGAGTTTTCCTATTACTGTTCGTGAATTCTTGTCGGTATCATATCGATCTTCATTGGATCGAATGCAGCAGGTATTGAATCAGGTCGGAGCAGGGGTATTGTTGAATGCAACAATTGGAACATTGTCGGGAGGACAATTTCAGCGAGTGCTGATTGCACGTGCATTGTTAGGAAACCCAAAGATTCTTTTTTTGGACGAACCGGTCAGTGGTATTGATATTGGCGGTGAGGAAAATTTCTATAAATTGATTCAGGAAATTCAAAAACAGCATCACGTGACGGTGGTTATGGTCTCTCATGAAGTCCATTTGGTTTCAAAAATTGCTGATTATGTAGTGTGTGTAAATCAAAAAATGTTCTGTAGCGGTGTACCAAATGAAACATTGTCTGACGAAGTTATAAATGCCTTGTATGGTCACGAGGTCTCATGTTATAACCACAGCTGTTAATTATGTTTGATATTTTACAATTAGAATTTATGCAGCGTGCATTTGCTGCAGGGTTGATTTTGGCGCCGTTGTTGGCGGTGTTGGGATCATTTGTTACTGTTCGAAAAATGTCGTTTTTTGCGGATGGTGTGGCTCATGCTTCATTGTTTGGGGTTGCCCTGGCAATTGTTGTTGGGATTACACCGTTTTACGGAGCTTTATTTATTGGGGTATTATTTGGTATTTTAATTTTTGTATTAGAGCAATATGGAAAATTAGCATCCGATGCGGTAATTGGAATTATTTTTACTACTGGTTTGGCATTAGGGATTACAATTATGTCCCAGCAGCCAGGATACCAACCAGATTTGATCAGTTTCTTGTTTGGGAATATTTTATCGGTTACCTGGAATCAGGTATGGATTATTGCGATTTTATCTGTTGTAATTTTGGGTATTGTTGCGGTGCTGTATCGTAAATTGATTCTTGTTTCACTATCCGAAGAACTAGCCTGGACATCAGGGATTACAACACAGCGATTGAATTTACTGTTTTACATTATCTTGTCTATTGCGGTGGTGTTGGGTGTAAAATTGTTAGGGATTATTTTGGTTTCCGCATTGTTAATTACACCGGCGGTAACTTCAAAACTTATCACACGATCATTTAATATATATATGATTATTTCAATTGTATTTGCGTTACTTGCTTTTGTCATTGGGTTGTTTGCTTCATATTATTTTGATCTACCGTCGGGCGCATCGATCGTACTTTCTGCAACGACAATATTTTTTACGGTATTTTTTGGGAAATTAATCTGTCAAAATTTTATCCTTAAAAAACACTCATAGTGAGTGTTTTTATTTTTGTAGGTTTTGGGAAATAGATATGATATTTTCTGTATATTCTTGGAGGTATTTTTTGCAGTATGGGTTGTATGTATACATCATTTGAAGTAGTTTCAAATCGGGGTCTAGTCGCTCCATAAAATTAAAAAGAAAGGCATAGGACACTGTATCAATAGGAGTTTTTTCTAGTCCGATTGAGGATAGTCCGTTTCCAACGAGTTGTGCTAGAAAGTGAAATTTCGCAGCATATCGATCGTGTGTATCGGCATCCATGTCAACAACATGAAGTCCAATAAGTGATAATTTTTCTGTAATGAGAGCGTAGGATTTTTGGTCGCAGCGAATGTTTTCAATTACCATATTAAGTCCGTTAATCTTGTTGTTATTGTATTTTAGTGTTTGTGGTCCAAACATAGGGTGAGAGCCTATGATATTTACTCCTTCTGGTAGTATGTCAAGCATGATTTTTTTTGGATACACGCTTGTCGAACATACTTCAATGATGATTTGATTAGGTTTTATTTTTTTGGATATTTCCAAGATACAGTCTTTAAAGTATTTCAGTGGAACAGCTACTACAATAATATCAGCTGCTTCTATGTGATCCTCTTGTTCTTGTTGATTGTGTGTATGTCTGTCAATTGTGTTGATATTGCATCTTGTATGTCTAGATAAGATGTTTTTGATGACTGATCCAAATTTTCCATTACCTACAATAGTGATATTTTTCATTCTTATTATTTTATATAAAAAAGATTTTTTCGATAGGGTATCGTGATACTATGTTTTTATGTTAAAAATAATGAATTATAAAGAATTGATTTCTTATATTGAAACAATTAATCCAGTTGAGTATGCTCGAACACGTAATCACCTAGATGGCGCGGTGACACGCCTATCTCCCTATATTACTCGAGGGGTTATTTCTTTGCCCGAGATTGCTGATATTATTTTGCAAAAATATTCATTGGCGCAAGGTAAGAAGTTTATACAAGAATTATCTTGGCGAGAATATTTTAACAAGGTATACCTCAGTCGACGTGATGAAATATTCTCGGATCTAAAAAATGCTCAACCGAATGTACGCCATTTGGGTGTACCTCAGGTTTTATTTTCTGGAGAAACTTTTATTGCGACTCTTGATGGTGGTATTCAGGATCTTATCGAGAAAGGATATATCCATAATCACATGAGAATGTGGCTAGCTGGCTTTGTGACCGGGTTTGCAAAATTCCATTGGTATGAGCCTAGTCGGTGGATGTATTATCATTTATATGACGGCGATGTGGCTAGTAATACTTTGTCGTGGCAGTGGGTGGCAGGATCTTTTTCTTCAAAGCAATATACCTTTTCTCAGTCTTTAATGGATGCATGTGGTGGTGTTTCAGAAAATAATTACTTAGATATTGATCGGGATGATTTTTGTCATCAGGATGTTCCTACTTTTGTTCAGCAGTCGGCACAGGAAAAATTATCCTGGTCCAAGCCAGCGTCAGATTGCCTGATCATTGATTCAGGTCAGCCAGTACTCCTTTATCATCCGTGGAATTTGAACCCAAAGTGGCGCAATGATGTTGTGTCTGCTCAAAAAATATTAGTTCTGGAGCCTTCACATTTCGAGCGATTTCCAGTTTCTGAGAAAGTGACTGAATATATTATAAATTTGGCACGAATAATGATTCCAGATATTCAGGTCTTTGTTGGTGAGGTTTCTGAGATACAGAATCTCGATTGTACCCAGGAGATTTTTAGCCAATATTCTATACACACCGAGCATTTTCCGGGTAACCATGATTTGGTACCTGAGCTTTTTCCTGAGATTCAGGGATATCATTCTTCTTTTTTTAAATTCTGGAAAAAATGTGAGAAACATCTCTCTACTCTTACTGAAAGAGTGCACTAGGTTTCTTTTCATTTTATTTATCTGGGCTACACTCATAGTATGAAGAAATTTTCATTTGAAATTACAAAAAAAATGAAAGGTCTGGGGCGTACAGGTGTTATCTCTACTCCTAATGGTGAGATTCAAACCCCGGCTTTTGTTGTGGTTGGAACCAAGGCTAACGTAAAGGGGGTTACTCCAGAGATGCTCCATGGTATCGGAGCTCAGGTTACACTGGCAAACACCTACCATCTCTATCTTCAGCCAGGTGATGAACTTGTTGCTCAGGCTGGAGGTTTCCCGAAAATGATGAATTGGAATGGACCGACTATGACTGATAGTGGTGGTTTTCAGGTATTCTCGTTAGGGGAGGCTTTTGGGACCGGTGTATCAAAGGTCGCTAGTGGTGAAGATATTGTCGTCTCTCAACGCAAGGGTTACAGTAAAAATAATAAGTTTGCACATATTGATGAAGATGGTGTAACATTTAAATCATATATTGATGGGTCACAACATCGATTTACTCCCGAATCCTCGATGGAAATACAATGGAATCTAGGGGCTGATATGATTTTTGCCTTTGATGAATGTACGAGCCCTTTGGCTGATCATGACTATCAGCGCGAGGCTATGGACAGGACGCATCGTTGGGCGCAGCGATCATTGGATCGACACAATGAATTAGATCCGGAAAATATTCAGGCATTATTTGGTGTTGTTCAGGGTGGGCGATTTCAGGATCTACGCGAAGAGTCAGCACGTGTATTGGGTGCAATGGATTTTGATGGTTATGGGATCGGAGGCTCATTCAACAAAGACGACATGGCAAAAGCGGTCGGATGGGTGAATAGTATTCTTCCAGAAGAAAAACCTCGACATATGTTGGGGATTGGTGAACCAATGGATATCTTTGCTGGTGTTGAGAATGGTTGCGACTTGTTTGACTGTGTTTCTCCTACACGTGTTGCTCGGCACGGACGGATCTATACTCTAGATGGTCCAATTCAAATCAAGAATGCTCGGTTTCGAGAAGATTGGTCACCGCTGGATCCGGAATGTGAGTGTTATACGTGTAAAAATTACACGAGAGCTTATATTCATCACCTGTTTAGATCAAAGGAGATTCTAGGTCAAACCTTGGCATCAATTCATAATTTACATTTCATTGTAAAATTGGTGGATGATATTCGTCAGTCTATGTATGATGATCGGTTCGAGGAATTTAAAAAAGAATTTATGGACAGGTATTATGGAGATAAAAAATAACGCCATCGGTGTTATTTTTTTATTTATTGTATTTACGTATGGTGTTGATTATATTGTTTTTTAATGTAAAATTAATAAAAAAAATAACATGAATCAGCAAATAAAAAACATTTTTGTAAAAAAGCTACAGTCAATTTTAGTAAGTTATGGTGGTCTAAACGTTCATCCTAGTTTGCTACACGAGCATGCACAGAAGGATCAAATGTTTTATGAATATTGGTCCAAATTAATAAAGGGACTACTATATCCTCCGAGCTTTGAGTCATCGAAATTCTGTGATATCTGCACAAATATATGTCCTATGGTTTTAGGTATTGATTATGTTGGTGTACGTTCTCAGAAAAATACAGTAACCTTGTTTGAGGTTTTGTGTGGTCAGACTGCTGGGGGAGAATTATCTCGAAACCTTAGTAGAGAGGAGATGGATATATGGAGTAATCATTGGATTCTTTATGGTTTGGTAGTGGATTTCTATACTGTTGCTGGTGATCAGTTTTGTTTTGTTAGGGCAAAACGAAAATTACAATAATATCTTAAAACCCTTCAATATTTTGAAGGGTTTTTATTTTTTTGAAGAGGAAAATAAAAAATCACACCCTATAGGGTGTGATTTTTTATGTGATTATTGTGCTGAATCAGCTTCGATAACTGAAACAACTTTTTTCACGACAATATCACCGTTGAAATGTTTTTTACGCTTAGAAGAGAATTTTACTTTTCCTGCTTTTAGGGCAAAAAGAGTATGGTCTCGTCCAACTCCAACATTTTTACCAGCCATGATTTTTGTACCACGCTGTCGAACGATAATTGAACCAACTTTTGCTGACTGTCCGTCAGCTAGTTTGGTTCCCAAATATTTTGGGTTTGAATCTCGGAGGTTCTTTGCGGAACCTCCCGCTTTCCTATGTGCCATAGTTTTAAATGTGATCCACGGAATGGATCATGTATACTGTAATTATTAAAAGATTTAATAAATTGAACAAACAGGGTAATGGATCCTGAATATTCAGAGTAACATGCGGATTATAGAAAAAGTTTATAAAAAAATCAAGACTCTCGTCGATCATCCATGGTTTGATGAATTCATGTGGGTATCCATTGTTGTATCTGTGGCAATGGGTTCATTTGCCTTTGGGGTCATGTATCGCAGCCAACAGCTGCGCGAAATGTTTCCTGTTCGGGTGGAGGTAAATCAAGAGGCTGTTGCGTTATGGGAGCTCTATCAAAATAATCAACAAGATTTAGGTTTTGTGGCTTCTAAGAACGGGTCATTGGTGTACCCGATTGGTTGTAGTGCGGCAAATCGACTAAGTGAATCGAATAAAATATTTTTCAGTACGGTGGCCGAGGCAGAATCAGAGGGGTATCGGTTTGCGGAGGGATGTTAGGTTGTTATCCTAAACTGCTCACCAAGATTTTTCTGACATAATTCAACTAGGAATTCGGTGGATACTGATTCGTATATTCTGAATTCTTGTTTGTAGCGTTTGCTGGTTACGGTGCATAAAATACACCCTGTATCCTGTTTTATTTTTACTTGGGCTCGATGATCGCGGCGGCCTTTTATAGAGACGATAATACCATAGCTGATTTTTTCAATTCCATTTTTTTTGAGGAGTTTGTGAATGGTGCGCACGGGTTCTATGGCTGTTGTCTTGTTGCCTTTCATGTTTTTAGCATAGCTAAAAAATATTTTTTTCTATTGGTGTTAAGTATTTACCCGAGCTATTTTTTATTTTTCTTTGGAATTCGCTATAGTATAGCTATGTCGTTATTCCAATTAAAATCAAAATATTCACCTGCAGGAGATCAACCCAAGGCAATTAAATCTTTGGTGGATGGGCTGGTGTCCGGTCGCCAAAAGCAAACACTGCTGGGGGTAACAGGATCTGGTAAAACATTTACTATGGCAAATGTTATTGATCGGGTTCAAAAACCAACTCTGGTGATTGCCCACAATAAAACATTGGCGGCGCAATTGGCTCAGGAGTTCCAGGAGTTTTTCCCTGATAACGCTGTGCATTATTTTGTTTCATACTATGACTATTATCAGCCCGAAGCATATGTGGCCGCAAGCGATACCTATATTGAAAAAGACGCCCAGATTAACGATGAAATTGATCGTTTGCGTCATGCATCGACGCAATCACTGTTGTCACGGTCCGACGTGATTATCGTGGCATCGGTGTCATGTATCTATGGTTTAGGTTCACCGCAGGAGTATCTGGCAAAAAATCTATTGCTGGTTGCTGGTGAAAAATACGCCAAGACCGACATTATGCGAAGGCTGGTCGAAATTCAATTCGAACGAACCACTGCTGATTTAACTCCAGGAACGTTTAGGTCTACTGGTAACACCATAGATGTAATGCCCACCGATTCAGATACGATTATGTATAGTATCGACATTATGGCGGGTCGTATTCAGCAAATTTTAGTAATTAATCCTGTTTCAGGGGTTCTTCTCGAGGAGATTCAGGATGTGGTTATCTTCCCGGCAAAACATTTTATTACTGATGGAGATAAAAAAGATCGTGCGCTGATGGCTATCCGCGAGGAGCTAGATGGTTGCCTGGGTGCATTTGAAAAAGATAAAAAATACCTAGAGCACGATCGATTAAAACGGCGTACTGAATATGATTTGGCTATGATTCGCGAGGTGGGCTACTGTAGTGGGATTGAAAATTATTCTCGACACCTATCAGGAAAGCAGCCGGGTGAACCGGCAGACACTTTGCTATCATACTTCCCGCACGATGCTGATGGGAACCCAGAATTTTTAACTATTATTGATGAATCACACGTAACGATTTCTCAGATTCGTGCGATGTATCGTGGTGATCAGGCCCGAAAAGAAAATTTGGTAAACCACGGGTTTAGGTTGCCGAGTGCAAAAGATAATCGCCCATTGCGATTCGAAGAATTCGAAGAGCGTGTCGGCCAGCAGATTTATGTTTCTGCAACGCCATCAGATTACGAACGGGAAGTATCTGAAAATATTGTAGAGCAAATCATTCGGCCAACCGGCTTGTTAGATCCAATTATCGAACAGCGACCGGTTCGACCGCAGGAGTCGTATCCTGGTCAGATTCAGGATTTTATCGCCGAGGCGGAAAAAGATATCGCAACAGGTGGTCGAGTGCTAGCAACAACTCTAACAAAAAAAATGGCCGAGGATTTGTCATTGTATTTAAAAGATAAAAACATTCGTGCGGAATATTTACACAGTGATGTAAAAACAATGGACCGTATTCGTATTATTTCAGAATTTCGAAAAGGGGATTTTGATATATTAATTGGGGTCAATTTATTGCGTGAAGGGTTGGATATGCCAGAGGTTACATTAATTGGAATCCTCGATGCAGACAAGGCTGGGTTCTTGCGTTCGGAAACTTCATTGATTCAGACCATTGGGCGTGCCGCTCGTAATGATCGTGGTCGCGTGATTGTCTATGCTGATATGATGACACCGGCGCTGCAGGCAGCCATTGATGAAACCGCACGTCGTCGCGCCTTGCAGGATGCCTATAATCAGGAGCATGGTATTACCCCAAAAACTATCAAGAAAGCGATCCATGATATTCGCGAACGTATGCAATCCGAGCATGTACAGACAGTAATCTCAGAGCTTGATACTGATATCGCAGCTTTTGGAAATGATTTCAAAAAATTGATTAAATACAAAAAACGCGCCATGAATGAGGCCGTCAAAGACCTAGATTTCGAACGCGCAGCAATTGTACGTGATCAGATTATTGAGCTTGAGGGAAGAATGGAAGAAGAAAAAAACCAGTAGTATTACTGGTTTTTTTTATTAGTGTGCTCGTGGCTGTTACTTGATCCCAGTAAAACCACTATATATTTTGAGTAGCATTATTGAGTATTGATTCTTACTTTATTTGATGTAAAATTAATTACAAAAGAAATTTTAAAATTATAGATCATGGAAGATAGTTTTTTTAATGAAATCAATTCATTTATTGCAAGCGAGAAAAAATATCTTGTAAGCTTTAATCACACAAAAAAGAGTTGCAGGGTGCTGCTCATGGTCGGTTTATTTATTTTTAGCGGATATCTGGTCTATGTATTTTTTGGTAGTGACTTGGTGCCGCAGAGGTATATAATTGGCTGCGGATTATTTTTTGCAGCAGTTGTTTTTTTATATTTTGCAGGGGTGAATTATGTATCTATGTATAAGCATCACCACAGCCATATGGCAGAAAAAAAACTCCTTGCTGAGTCGTATCTTCAGAAAATCGAAGAGCTGAAAAGAGCACCTTATTCGTATCAGTATGGATCTGAGTATTTAGATGGTTGGATCAAAAAAATAAAGAACGTTTAATATCTTATGAAAAACCCTACATGTTTAGTGGGGTTTTATTGTTTTTCTGGGTTTGTTTTTGTGTTTCTTGTATATAAAAATTTCAGTCATAGAATTGCAAGCTTTTGGTCGTTGGTATAGAAACTCTCAGTTGGAAGTTAATAAAATTTTAAAATATAAACCCTGGAATAATTGTAATCCGGGGTTTTTATGTGTCTGAAAAGTTTTATTTATCAAGGAGGTGGTGGTAATCTAGATTTTTATACATTCCTGTTGTAGGGAGGTAGTGTCATATATTTTGGTGTTTTTTTATTTTTTTAAAAAGGTATTCGAGAAGGTGCTTAGATATTATAAATCGGGGGTAATACTTTTAATTTTTCTTTTATAAAAACCAGTTGTTGGTATAGTGAATAGGTATATCAGCAAAAAAAATAAATGAAGAATGGAGCGTAACGACTATTCTGCACAGAGTATACAGAAAATAATATTCACTATGTTCATTTATTCTTCATAAATTTAGTTCTGAATTTCGCGGATACATAGGCGAAATTCCTAGAACATTTTATATGCTGTATGAATTAATATGTCTAAAAAGCAACAACAAAACAAAATTAACCAAGAGTGGATTACCGTCAAAGGGGCGCGGACTCATAATCTGAAAAATATTGATATCAAAATTCCTCGAAATAAAATGACGGTGATTACGGGATTGTCTGGTTCTGGTAAATCATCACTGGCATTTGATACTATTTTTGCCGAAGGGCAGCGGCGGTATGTTGAATCACTGTCTTCGTATGCTCGTCAGTTTTTGAACCAAATGTCGAAACCTGATGTTGATGAAATTACCGGACTATCACCAGCGATTTCGATTGATCAAAAAACACGGTCGAATAATCCACGTTCAACGGTTGCAACCATCACGGAAATCTATGATTATCTGCGTATTTTGTATGCACGGGTAGGGCAGCCGTTTTCTCCGATTTCTGGAAACCGTATTAAAAAATTATCCAATCAGGAGATTATTGATGTTATTTTCCAATTGGTGACCAAATACAACGACCCTAAAAAGGCAAAAAAAATCATGGGTGTTTCAGTGAATGAAATGCAAATTCATATACTGTCACCAGTGATCCGTGGTCGCAAGGGGGAATATTATCAATTGCTATACGATATGCTGAACAAGGGATACGGATATGCACGTGTGAATGGTGAAATGCATAGTTTGCGTAAACAAATTAAATTAACCAAAACCAAAAAACATACCATTGATTTTTTGGTGGATAGTTTTGCGATTCATGAATTCGAAGATCATCCAGAAGACGTACGTCTGCGCCTAGGTGAGGCAGTAGAAAAAGCTATCGACGAAGCTGACGGAATGATCAGAATTCTGGTCGAAACCGAAGATGGAGCAGAGGTGTACGAATCATTATTGTCTGCAAAATTGGTTTGCCCAGAAGACGGCTATATTTTCCCAGAAATTGAACCACGATTATTTTCATTCAATTCGCCATACGGAGCATGTCAGGTCTGTAACGGATTAGGGACCAAAAAAATGTTCAGCGAGGATGTATGTCCGGAATGTATGGGTGCGCGATTGCGACCCGAGGCCTTGCAGGTATTTTTGGGTTCATACGATGAAGACAATAATGTCATTACGGATCAGGAAACTCACCGAAATATTGATCAATTTGTGGATATGAAAATCGAGGAAGCCTACGCATTTATGGCGGATATTGATTTCACGGAAAAAGAAAAGCAGATCGCCGCACCATTGGTGCGAGAAATCGAAAATCGCTTGGAGTTTTTGATGAGTGTTGGTTTGGAATATTTGAGCCTGGGTCGGCGAGCTCATACGCTATCTGGTGGGGAATCACAGCGTATTCGACTGGCGTCACAGCTGGGGTCGCAATTGGTTGGTGCACTGTATGTTTTGGATGAACCGACGATTGGTTTACATGCACGTGACAACGATCGGCTGATTAAAACCTTGCGAGAGTTAACCGACAAGGGAAATACTATTATTGTAGTCGAGCACGACGAGGAAACTATTTTCGCATCAGACTATTTGATTGAAATTGGTCCTGGTGCAGGGGAGCATGGAGGTGATGTTATTGTGTCTGGTCCTTTACAGGAGTTATTGAATTCAGATGAGAGCATTAAAAAATCACTAACCTTACAATACTTAACAGGTAAACGTAGTGTAGAATTGCCTGAACGTAGGCGTACTAAAGACAAGGGCGGTATTAGTATCGAAGGTATCGTTTATAATAATCTTGAGAATGTGAATGTAGAGATTCCGTTAGGGAAATTAACCTGTATCACTGGTGTTTCAGGTTCTGGAAAATCATCATTTATGCATGGAGTGCTGGCTAAAAACATGGAGGCGCGACTATCTAGGCGTAATCGATCAAACGAGGTTATTCGTGCGCATACAGCACACGGATTTGGTCAGGTTTCTCGAGGGATTGTTTTGGATCAGTCACCAATTGGTCGCACGCCGCGATCAAACCCGGCAACGTATACAGGAGCTTTTGATCATATACGAGATCTATTTGCAGAGACAACCGAGGCGCAGATTCGAGGATGGAAAGCAGGACGTTTTTCATTTAACACCAAGGGTGGTCGCTGCGAGGCTTGTACTGGCCGTGGTGAGGTTGCTGTAGAGATGGGATTTTTACCGACAGTATATGTACTGTGTGATATCTGTATGGGGACACGTTACGAGAAAGAAACCCTGCAGGTAACCTATAAAAATAAAAACATTTCAGATGTTTTAAATATGACGGTCGAACAGGCTCAAGAATTTTTCAAGGATATTCCAGCCATAAATGATCGACTAAAAACAATGCTTGAAACTGGTTTGGGGTATTTACGTTTAGGTCAGCCTGCAAAGACTTTGTCTGGGGGGGAGTCACAGCGCGTAAAAATTGCTTCAGAGTTATATAGGCCCCAATTGGATAAAACATTATATCTATTAGATGAACCTACTGTTGGTTTGCATTTCGAAGATGTACGTCGCCTTGTTGAGATTATTCAACGTTTGGTTTACAAGGGAAATACTGTTGTTGTAATCGAGCATAATATGGATTTAATCAAGTGCAGTGATCATATTATTGATTTCGGTCCCAAGTCGGGGGATGAAGGTGGACGTGTAGTTGCATATGGTACACCAGAAAATATTGTTGATAATAAAAAATCGGTAACAGGAGAGTTTCTTAAAAAACATTTATAGTATGTGTTTAAAAAACCAGCGTAATGCTGGTTTTATTTTTTACTTTTAGGGTTCATTTTACGAGGATCTTTTATTCCTCTGTTTTTTTTGCCTCCCTTTGATAGGAGCTCAAAAAACAATCTATCATCGTTGTTGTTATTTTTTTTGGGTTTTTCCATGGCCTTGGTTTTAATAATTTGTATGTTTCTTTTATTATGTTACATTCAAATTTATACATTGTAAATGGCTCTATTTAATCCATTGACTTGCATTAAATAGTTTGTTATTGTGAATAACATTGAGCCACTTACTTCTGATAAAAATATGAAAAAAACACGAAAAATTAAATTAAATTTTAGACCGCAGAGTTCTTCAAAGAAGCTACTTACAAGCTTAAAAGACCGTGATCGATATATCCTAGAAAGCCGTTTTGGTCTTATAGAACCAAAGAAAAAAACCCTAGAGTCAATCGGTCAAGAGTATGATATTACTCGCGAGCGAGTGCGCCAGATTCAAGATGCTGCACTAAAGGCAATTCGTAAATCAGATAGCTATGATGAGGCAAAAGAAATTTTTGCTGAAATCGAAAACTATATCCATGACTTTGGTGGTATCGTCTCTGAAGATCATTTCTTGGAGCATACAGCTGCTGATGAATTAGCACAGAATCATATTCATTTTCATCTTGTGGTTGGTGATAATTTTAAAAAACATAAAGAAGACAAGAAATTTAGATCTCGCTGGTCTGTAAACGGGGTACTAGCTGACAAGGTTCACTCTGCGTTGGAAAAACTTCATGGACATGTAACTCAGGAGGAGCTTCTTTCAGAGGAGCAAATGGTTCTGAAGTTTCTCGACCGACTCGATGGCGTTGAAGATGGAATGGTTGACGATGAAATCGCTCGTCAGTTCTTGTTATTATCAAAGCTCGTTGACAAAAACCCTCTTGGGGATTGGGGACTAACAGCGTCTCAAAATGTATCAGTTCGTGGAATTCGTGATTATGCATATTTGATTATGAAAAAAAATGGATCTCCTATGCATTTTCGAGAGGTGGCACATGCAATTACGGAAACATTTGATAAAAAGGCACATCCTGCAACAACCCATAATGAATTAATTAAGGATAGTCGATTTGTTCTTGTTGGTCGTGGTATGTATGGATTAAAAGAATGGGGGTATCGATCTGGTGTTGTGAAAGACGTTATTCGTGATCTTATCGAAGAGCGTGGTCCATTAACCAAAGATCAGATTATCGAATACGTTTTGAAAGAACGTTATCTAAAAGAGAATACTATTCTTGTAAATCTCTCAAACAAGGAATATTTCAAAAAGAACGAAGAAGGTAAATATACTATTACCGACAAGGTTCGAACCAAGAAAAAATAGTACTACGTACTATTTTTTTATTTTAAACCTATACCAGCCGCCTTGAATTAATGGTACACTGCGAATATGGAAATGGTTTTTTCGCTTATTGTAAATACTGCTTTTGTTTGGGTTCCGGTTCTTGCAGGAACTATTTTTTGGCATTACTGGATGGAATGGAGGCAGGGGATGTATCTTTCTAATCAAAAATGGACACTGCTTGAAATTAGTATTCCCAAGGATATTCACAAGTCACCAGAGGCCATGGAGATTATTTTCAATACCTTGAATGACCCCTCGGGGGTTGGAACACATTGGAAGAAGTATTGGGTAGGGGCGGTTCCACATGAATTCTCGTTGGAGATTATTTCTGTCGAAGGTTCTATTTATTTTTTTATACGAACCCAGACAAAATTCAAGGAGCTTATTAAAAATCAAATTTATTCTCAATATCCAGCAGCTGAGGTTAATGAGGTTGATGATTATACTCGTTATGTTGGTGATTATGCAGAGCACGAAGGTTCCTGGAAATTATTTGGTCTTGAGTTTATATTAACGAATGATGATGCTTTCCCAATAAAGACATACGTGGACTACGGTTTAGATAAGGCAGTTGGAACACTAGAAGAGGAGCAGAAAATAGACCCAATTACGCCACAGTTGGAATTTTTAGGTTCTCTACGAAAGAACGAGCAGGTGTGGCTGCAAATGATTATTCGGTCTGATAAATGGTCTTCTTGGAGAAAGGATGCTGTTCAGAAAATTGGTGAATTGATGGGGAGACCTAAAAAACCACAACCCAAGGGCAATCGCCAGGCAGTTTCTGATGAAATTGGTTTTATGTTTAGCGGTAAGCATCCTGATGCTAAAGGAGAGTCACCTGAAGTTTCAATGTATAAGGTAACTCATGGAGAACAAGAGCAGATGAAGGCTATTGAGCGCAGCTTGAGTAAGCCTGGTTTTGAGGTCGGTTTCCGCGCCCTTTATTTGGCTCGTGATGGTGCATTTCGTCCTTCGAATATTGCAGGAATGATTGGTTCCGTCCGGCAATACAATAGTGCGAATTTAAATGGCTTTAGACCTGGTCCAAAGACTGATTTTGATTATAAATATCAGGATATGAGTGGTAATCGCCTAACTTCTCTAAAGAAGAAATTTTTTAATAATTATGTCCAACGCGCCTTCTTTAATGGCGCCGAGTTAGATCGTGCTGAAAAAGAAAAGACTCCTTTTGTTTTGACCTCAGAGGAGCTGGCGACTATGTTTAGATTCCCTGGTCGTGTTTCAACTACAGCTACACTTGAGCGAATCGAGGCAACAAAGTCAGAGGCACCAACAAACCTACCTATTTAATATATGTCTTATTATCATACCGACCTTGCGTATAGCTCAGGTCCACAAAAAAACAAGAATAAAAAACACTACACAAGAGCTTTTTTTGGGTTCTTGGTTTTTGTGTCTATTTTGTTTTTGTTTGGTAGGCAGTATGTTTTAAAAAATATTGTCGGCCCTGTTGAGCTTTCTATGGAAGAGTCCATTGTTATTCCGTCAGGTTATTCAGTTATTAAAACAGCTTACTTTTTAGAAGAGCGAGGATTTGTCCAGTCTGCCCTTGCTTTTCGTTTCTTGGCTCAAATGCAAGAGGTATCTATCAAGGCCGGCTCATATAATTTCAAACCCGGAGTGTATGAATTAGAGCAAGTATTAAACAGGATTGTTTCTGCGGACTATGGCGATATCTATGAATCGATTACTATCCCCGAAGGGTACACTGTAGCAGAAATAGGCGAATTGCTTGCTGGTACGATTTCTGATTTTAATCAGAAGGATTTTGACGAGTTAACCTTAGATAAGGAAGGGTACTTGTTCCCGGATACGTATTTTGTTTCGGAACAAACAACTTTGGTCGAGATGATTGAAACCTTATCAGATACCTTTAGTCAGAAGATTTCTGGTATTCAGGAAGTTATTGATCAATCTGGTCGTAGTCTTGAAGATATTGTAATCATGGCGTCAATTATTGAGCGTGAAGCAGGGAATGATCCTGTTGAACAGGCTATGGTTTCAGGTATTCTGTGGAAGCGAATTGATGAGGGTATGTTGCTTCAGGTGGACGCACCTTTTGTATACGCTATTGGAAAGGGTAGTGCTGAGCT
The DNA here is from genome assembly GCA_964597245.1 of uncultured Candidatus Saccharibacteria bacterium. GTDB lineage: Bacteria > Patescibacteriota > Minisyncoccia > Phycocordibacterales > UBA1006 > UBA1006. Next base: position 15,580 of record CAZQWK010000001.1, read on the forward strand.
ACGTCTCTCTGATTTGCGTTTAGATGGTCCGTATAATACCTACACCAGAACAGGCTTAACTCCTACACCTATTGGTAATCCTGGACTCTCTGCGTTGAGGGCCGCAGCTAATCCGACTGATTCAGAATATTATTTCTACCTACATGATTCTGAGGGGGGTATTCATTATGGTGTTACTCATAGTGATCATGTTAATAATAAAAATCGCTATTTACGCTAGGTAAAGTTTGTGTAGAATAAAAAATATGAAAAATAAAAATATTGCTTTTATTGATATTGAAACTACAGGGTTTAATGTGGAGACCCAAGAAATTATTGAAATTGGGTGCGTGATTGTAAAACAAAACGATGGGGTACTAGGTGAGGTTGTTGAGGAGTTTGAATTAAAGATCAAACCAGAACGCCTGGATTTGGCTGATCCAGAGGCGCTTTCTATAAATGGCTATAATGAAGCTGAATGGTTGTTTGCTATGACACTAGAACAGGCAATGAAGGTGTTCGCCGAAAAAACCAAGGAGTGTATTTTTGCGGCACATAATGCTGCATTTGATTGGTCATTTATTGCAAAAGCTTTTGCTACTACTCAGGTTGAAAATCAGATGTTTTATGCAAAAATCGATACCATTTCATTTGCTTTAGCTAAATTGCATAATAATCCAGAGGTAACTCGTTATAGTTTAGGTGCACTATGTGACTATTTTGGTATCACTAATGATCGAGCTCATACGGCACTTGCCGATACTCGCGCAACAGTAGAGATGTATCGAAAGCTTCTTGAATTATAAATACATGAAAAGATCCCGACAGGGACTTTTTTTTCTGCAATGCTATACTGTTAGTATGAGATATCGCGTGTCATGCGGGGTAATCCCGATACATATTGATGCACAAACCGGAGAAATCCGTTTTTTACTCGTACAAGGGCACGGTAACTATTGGGGTTTCCCAAAAGGGCACAAGGAGAAAAAGGAGACAGATCTAGACACCGCCAAGCGTGAATTATTTGAAGAGGTAGGATTAACATGCAAGAGTTACCTGGAAAACACAATGTATACCGAGCGATATCGTATTCGTAAAAAGCGAGGTAGTGATATTATTAAAAAGGTTTTATATTTTGTAGGTTTAGTTGAACGTACAAATGTGTCATTGCAAACCAGTGAGTTAAAGAAATTCGGGTGGTTTACATTCACGGAGGCCTCTGTGAGGCTTGAAAAGAGTCGACAGGCTATGCTGCAGCAAGTATATACACTTTTAACAGAATAGTTATGAAAAAGAAGCAAAAAAAGAAAAAAGTTTTTGTAGGTGTTTCTGGTGGGGTTGATTCTTCGGTTGGGTTGGCTTTATTGAAAGATCAGGGTTACGACGTTGTCGGTGTTTTTATTCGTACCTGGCAGCCTGACTGGATTGAATGTACCTGGCAGTCTGAAAGGCGTGATGCTATGAGGGTTTGTGCGCATCTAGATGTCCCTTTTGTTGAGTTAGATCTTGAGAAAGAGTACAAGAATGGTGTTGCGGATTATATGATTCGAGAGTATCGCCTAGGGAGAACTCCAAATCCAGATGTGATGTGTAATCGGGAGGTTAAATTTGGTGGTTTTTTGCGCTGGGCCTTGGCGCATGGTGCTGATTATGTGGCAACGGGTCATTATGTCGACAGATCTGTTGATCAGGATACAGGTTTGGTTCATATGTTGCGCGGAAATGATCCACAAAAAGATCAATCATATTTCCTGTGGACCTTGGAGCAAGACCAACTAAAACACATTTTATTTCCTGTTGGAGGTATGCCAAAGTCACAGGTGCGGGTCTTGGCAAAAAAATATAAACTCCCAACAGCTACCAAAAAAGACTCCCAAGGTATTTGCTTTATTGGGGAGATTGATATGAAGGAGTTTCTTCGTCACTATATTGATGAGCAACCGGGAGATGTTTTAGCTGTAGGTGGCGAAAAAATAGGTACTCATAATGGAGCTTTATTCTTTACAACAGGAGAAAGGAAGGGGTTTCGTATTGATCCAAAATCCAAAGGGGTGAATGATCGACCTTATTATGTTATTGCTAAAAACACAGATGACAACACTATTACAGTTTCCCAGGATCCTATAATGGATACTACTCGAACGCGTACTGTTGAGTTGGTTAATTGTATTGATAATACTCAGTCGTTGCGAGCGGGAGACCAGATCGAGGTTCAGGTAAGGTATCGAGGTGAAAAGAAGAAAGTAATCATCCGCGATATTGATAGTAGTCGAGGAAGTGTGGTAATTGAATTAGAAGAGGTAGATGCCACCTTGGCCTCAGGGCAATCGGTTGTTTTCTATCGAGGTACTCATTGTCTTGGTGGAGGTATTATTGAAAAATAAAGCGTGAGCTTTATTTTTTTGTACAAAAATCAAGCGTTAGTAACACTTTTCATCAAGGCTCTTTTTTCTCTCGCAAACAATTCAAGTTGTTTCATTGGTGAGATACCACCTAATGATTGATGTGGTCTCACTTGGTTGTAGTGACGCACAAAAGCGTAGAGATGTCTCCTACGTTCTTCTCTAGTGAGATGTGAGTGACCTTTAAGCAGTTCCTGTTTAATTGTCTTGATAACACGTTCTGCCTTACCATTGGTTTGAGGTGAGTAGGGTTTAGTGAACTGCTGCTTGATACCTTCTTTGGTACACAACTCCTTGAATGCTCGTTTAAACTCTTTTCCATTGTCTGAATACATAGTTTGTATTTCAAAAGGAAACATAATCAGTGCTTCATCCAAAGCAATAGCTGTGCTCCATGAAGTTTGATCAGGTAAAATATCAGCAAACAACCATCTGCTGTAGTCATCAATGAATACGTAAAGATACTCTCGTGGTGTTACCATAGCTTCACCACGTAATCGTGGAAGTAATGATGAATCAGTATGCACCATTTCTCCTGGATATTCTTTCTGGTATCGGTTGAGTCTTCGTGCTCGTTTACCTAGTTTCTTGGTGAGTTTCTTTTCAGTTCGTTTTAGTTTCTTTAATCCATACTCAATGGTTCGGTATCTCATATTTTTACTTGAGTAATTGGTGAAAATTCCTAATTTAGCTTTCTTAAATACTTCGTACAAAGTTTTTCTTGAAACATTGTATTGTTTAGCTAAATCAGTAACGCGATCTCCATTTCTCCAGCGACGATATACTTCACGTCGCTGATATGGAAGTAATTTGGTATTCTTATGCATGTAAAAGCGTGATTAATGATTAATGGTGTGAATACCAAAATCATATCGCGCTTTTATTATTTTCTTAAGGAACTGTTACTAACTCGTAGTATATGTACAATTTTTTTTGACTAAATAATTTAATATGTTTAAATATGTGTAAATTCAAAACTTAATAACGGATGTTAAAAAATTTTTTAGGGGAAAAAACCCCACAATGGTTTAAAATAGCTATAGTTAGCTTTTTAATATTCAACGTATTTTCATATTATACGTTGGGTGCAACAATAACAGCATGGCTGTTTATAGCGGAATTTATCTTCACATTAGCTATGGCTTTAAAGTGCTATCCCTTGCAATCAGGAGGGTTGCTGGCTATGGAAATTTTGGCGCTGGGCCTAACAACTCCACACAATGCTTATCATGAGGTTGATCAAAACCTGGAGGTGGTGTTGCTGCTGGTGTTTATGGTTGCTGGGATTTATTTTATGAAGCCCTTGCTTATGTTTATTTTTAGTAAGGTGTTTACTAAAATAAAATCAAAAATAACCTTGTCTCTATTGTTTGTTTTTTTGGCCGCCGTGCTGTCAGCATTTTTAGATGCACTTACGGTTACTGCTGTATTGATTAGTGTTTCGGTTGGGTTTTATAACGTATACAAAAGCGTGGATTCAATATCAGATAGCTCTGATGATCTAGAGAAATTTAAAAGCTTTTTGCGTAGTTTAATTATGCACGGGGTTGTAGGAACAGCATTGGGGGGAGTATGTACTCAGGTAGGAGAACCACAAAACCTATTAATTGCCGAAAGAATGGGGTGGAATTTTATCGATTTCTTTTTAAAGATGGCACCGATTACGATGCCGGTATTAGGAGCTGGTTTATGTACTACTATTCTGCTTGAGAAAACAAAAGCTTTTGATTTTGGGCAAGAGTTGCCGACGAGTGTCCGTACGGTTCTTGAAGATTACACAAGAGAAGAGGATGCCAAGCGTTCAAAAAATGATCGCTATGCTTTACAGGTTCAAGCTGTTGCTGCTGTGTTGTTAATCGCTGCTTTGGCGTTACATATTGCGCCTGTTGGTTTTATAGGGTTAGGTTTAATTATTTTCCAAACTGCATTAACGGGGATTGTCGAAGAGCATAGTCTAGGAAAGGCCTTTGAGGAGGCGTTACCTTTTACTGGCTTGTTGGTGGTTTTCTTTGTTGTTGTTGCCATGATTCATGATCAACATTTATTCAAGCCTATTATTGATTGGGCTTTACAAATGGATCCTGTTGACCAGCCTGGTATTTTCTATTTGGCAAATGGTCTACTATCTATGATTAGTGATAATGTTTTTGTTGCGACAGTGTATATTGGTGAGGTCAAGTCAGCATTTGATACAGGGATTATTGATATTCATCAGTTTGAAAAATTAGCTGTTGCAATTAATACAGGAACGAATCTACCGAGTGTGGCTACACCTAATGGTCAAGCAGCATTTTTATTTTTATTAACCTCGGCATTGGCACCATTGATTAATTTATCCTACGGGAAAATGGTTAAAATGGCGCTACCATATACCATGGTTCTAGGCGGGATAGGTTACTTGATGGTAACCACAGTGTTGTAAAATTACATACAAAACCTACATGTTAATGTAGGTTTTTTTGTTGCATGATATAATTTATGTATGTCAGAAATTGAAATTATTATCCGTCTAGTACTGGCGTTAGTGCTAGGTTCATTAATCGGAATCGAGCGTGTATACGCTGGAAAAAACGCAGGTATTCGAACCATGGCTTTGGTGTCTCTTGGTGCGGCGTTGTTTGTGATCGTCTCGGAGTATGTCATTACTGCATATGATTATCCAATTGATCCATTACGTATGGCATCTAATGTTGTAACAGGTATTGGGTTTCTTGGCGCCGGGATGATTGTGTTTCGGGAAGACCATATATCAAATCTAACAACTGCAGCTGGTGTTTGGGTTGCTGCTGCAATCGGTATGGCAACAGGGTTTGGAATGTATCTTGTTGCTATTACGGTAACCGTATTGGTTTTGATCACTTTTACTTTTTTGTGGAGATGGGAGCGTTTATTAAAAAAACGAATTAACAAAGAAATGCACTATACAAAATAGTGCTTTTTGTTTTATTATCATGGATTCCTTGATGTTAGGTGCCATGGATTCATGATTGTGAATACGTTAATTTTTTGAATTTTTTTCTTGCTGAAAATAATCAATCATTTAAAATGCATACTATGACTTCACAAGAAATACGACGACGATTTTTGGCATTTTTTGCAAAGCGTAATCATGCCATTTTGGAATCAGCTTCATTAATTACTACTGATGATCCAAAAGCAACAAACGCAACACTATTTAACACAGCTGGAATGCAACCGTTAATTCCATTTTTGATGGGTGAAAAACATCCGGCAGGAACCCGTCTGGCCAGTTCACAGAAATGTGTACGAACAGGGGATCTAGAAGAGGTTGGAGATAATACTCATGCTACGTTTTTTGAAATGCTGGGAAATTGGTCTTTAGGGGATTATTTCAAAAAAGACGCTATTACCTGGTCATGGCAATTTTTGACTGACCCAGAAGAGGGTCTAGGACTAGATCCGGAACGTCTATATGTAACGGTATTTGCAGGAAATGATATGGTTCCGCGTGATACCGAGGCTGTTGAAATCTGGAAAGAATTTATTCCGGAGCATCGAATTTATTTCCGCGATTCAAAAGACAACTGGTGGACAGCAGGTCCAAATTCACCGGCAGGACCATCAACAGAAATGTTTTATGATTTGACTGGGGATTTAGGAGATCTTTCTGAGTCAGAATTTGAGCAAGCCGACGAGGATCAAAAGGTTGTTGAGATCTGGAATGATGTATTTATGGCCTATCGCCAGGAGGGCGGAGAGGTTGTTGGGAACTTACCACAACAAAATGTTGATACTGGTGCTGGACTAGAGCGTGTTACAGCAGTGATGCAGGGAACAACTAATATTTTTGATACTGATTTGTTCTTGCCGTTATTGAATATAATCAAAGAATCTGCAGAGCAGTATGACGAACGTCATGCGCGTATTGTTGCTGATCATATTAAGACTTCGGTATTTATGATTCATGATGGTGTGGTTATTTCAAATACAGGTCGCGGGTATGTACTGCGTCGTATTCTGCGTCGCGCCTATTCATCTCTTGAGGCAATGGGGTGCTCAGAGAAAATTATCCCACAACTTATCCATGCTGTTGTTGAGATGTATCGCGATCTTTATTTTGCAGGTGTTGATGAGAAAAAAATCGCTATAAAAATTAAAATTGTAGCGACCGAGATGGATAAAATTATTGGTATTGTAAATCGTGGAGTTAAGATTTTCAAAAAAATCAAAGACGATCCGAATACTGTCATTACTGGAAAATTTTTAATGGACCTAGAACAAACTCATGGTTTACCATTATCAATGTCACGAAAGCTGGCAAAGAAATTTGGGATCATTATTTCAGACCAAGCATTGGCGGATTGTGAAAAGCTACGCAAAGCTCATCAAGAATTATCTCGAAAGGGGGCGGAGAAAAAATTCAAGGGAGGTTTGGCAGAAGATACTCCAAAAATTCGAGCCCTACACACAGCAACCCATTTGATGTTGGCTGGGTTACGTCAGGAGTTAGGACCTGATATTCATCAGAAAGGTTCTAATATTACCGAAGAACGAACCCGTTTTGATTTCACCTACGGAGAAAAAGTTTCTCGAGAAATTTTAGATAAGGTAGAGCAATATGTAAATGATGCTATTGCGACGAATGCAAAAATGGGAGTTCAGTTGATGGATAAAACAGAGGCACAAAAAACTGACGTCGTTGGCTCATTTTGGGAAAAGTATCCAGACACCGTAAAGGTGTGGACGATTTCTGATGTAGACGGAAATATCTATTCACGAGAATTGTGTGGTGGTCCGCATGTCGATGAATTATCACAAATTGCTGAATTTGGCGCATTCAAAATCAAAAAAGAAGAATCATCATCAGCTGGAGTACGACGTATCAAGGCGGTTCTTCAGTAAAAAAATATTTTATTTTAAAAAATCACAATGTATGTGATTTTTTAATTTACGTGACTATGTTTTCCGTAGGGAAACATCAAGCTTTTTTACATGTAGGGTTGATAATGCTACTTACTTTTTAGAGTGCTTTTGTGGTATACTTTTTGGTATGAAAAAGATATTTGAAGCATTTCTTATTCTGGTTATTTTTTATGGTGTTTACTCGGCATTTAGTCAGGTAGCGCCTATGTTATTTGAAAACCCAAATATCTTTTGGGTTATTGTTGCAAGTTTGATTACTGCAGCGTTATTGTTGTTTCTTTACGCTGGTGTTATTAGTTCAGCTACAAAACAAAAACTAAAACAAACAATACAGCACCTCGAGCAAGATGTTCAAGAAAAAGACCTTAAGCTTAAAAATGCCTTTAGGTTTAAAAAAGAGATCGAAGAGGCTGCCGAGGAAACCATTACCATCAACAACTAGTTATTTAATCTATTATGAAAAAAACCTTCGCGACTGAAAAAAAAGTTATTATTTTTGATATTGACAGTGCTTCTGTGGCAGCAGGTTTTTTTGCTTATGGTTTTGATGCGGCTGGAGAGTTGCTGCATGTACGAGAGCTATTCTCTTTAAGAAAAAGCATTACGACCGGGCAAAAGTATTCATTTGGTGATTTCTGGCGCCGAGCCCAGATGGTACTGGATGAGGTTGCTAGAGAGGTCCATATTCAGTCATTGACTGGCATTGACGAGTTATACTGTAATGTCGGGGCACCTTGGGTTTCTGCGCAGATTCGAGAGCTTGTCTATCAAAAGAAAAAAGATTTTCTCTTAACACCGGAATTAGTAAATAGTATTGTTGCAGAGGATCAAAAACACGACATGGTGAAAAATTTAGATTATACCGAGCATCGCGTTGGGTTGATTGATTACCAGCTACTCGATTTCTGTGCGAATGGTTATAGTGTGCGTAGACCTTATGCTGGACACACCATGTCTGATTTAAAAATTACAAGTCTGGCGAGTGTCATGTCGCAGGATACAAAAAAACAATTTGAGCATATTATCGAACGTCACTTTCATCGTATTCCAAAAATGACTTCAAATATTTTTATTTCTTATGATGAGGTGAGGCGTTGCGTTGCTTATTTAGACAACGCAGTTATTTGTGACATTAGCGGGGAGACGAGCGAGCTCATTAATTACGTACATGATCAAATAAAACATGTTGGGGTTATACCGGCCGGTATTCACCATGTGCTACGCGGACTCGCTGATCTGCGAGATGTATCTGTTTCGCAGGCACAAACTTTGTTTGAGTTATATCATTCGGGGTCCCTTGCTTCTTTGGATGAGCAGAGGCTTGTGTCTGACCTTCGATCTGCATTTAATGCTTGGTTGTTGCCATTTTATGATATGATCGACGAGATGTCTCGTGATGGCTTGTTGACTCCGGTTCTTGTACTAAAAATTGATAAAAAATATCGTTCGTTATTTGAGTACCTATTGCTTGAGCGTGATGAATTGCGTGAGCATATGCATACCAGAGGAGCCATATCTATAGTTGATATAGAGAACTTGCGAATAGTAAACAAACGGGAGTATATTGATATTAATGATTCGGAACTAGGGATTATTGCAGAGGCGCTTGGTGTTCATTTTCTAGATGGTGCTAGTGAAAAAAAATAAAGGATTTATGAAGAAGACACGTTTCAAAAAAGTAGATGAAATGAAAAAAACCGTAAAAAGAACGAGTAGAAAAACTCGTTCTTTTGTTGATAAATCTGCTAGTAGACAGGATCCTATTATTCAGAAGGGGACGGTAAGAAAGAGAAAGCCTTCCTCGGGTATCAGAATAAGAAAACAGAGAATGGGTAGAGCTCAGCAGGTGCCAATTAGTAGGATACCTCGAGAGTCCCCAGGGGCGATACCTAATTCCATAGGCAGACGACCAGATTCTAACCAGGGTGGCTCAATAAATCTTCGGAGCCTTGTTTCAAAGTACAGAAAGCTTTTGTTGTTTGCTGGAAAATCTGTATTCGTTATGTTGGTTGTGTTTTTTGTTGGTGAAATTCAGCAAAAGACTGAGATTACTTTGCGACCTCATGTTGAGCCAATTGACTTTAATACCACTGTTGTGTCCTTGCGTAATCCTGGTGTAGGGCAACTAGGTTTTGATATTATTGCTCTTGATGATCAGGTTTCTATTCCTGTCGATGCTTCGGGGGTTCGAAGCGTTCAGGAATATGCCAGTGGGGCAGTAACGCTATATAACAATTACAGTCAAGAACCTCAACGCCTCCTTCCAAATACTCGACTAGAGTCAGCGGGTGGAAAAATTTTCTTACTTGGTGATAAGGAGGTTATAATTCCAGGTAAAAGCGGGACAGGGCCTGGTACGGTGTCCGCACAGGTTTATGCACAAGAGTCAGGATCGTCTTATAATATTGATCTGACAGACTTTACTATCCCAGGCTTTAGCGAGCTAGGTCTTGTGGAAAAATACAATAACATATATGCCGTTTCCGAGGAGCGTTTCTCGGGTGGTTATGTTGGTGAAGAAAATTATGTTACCCAAGCGGAACTCGAGATAAAAAAAGAGGAAGCTCAGCGCTTGCTTGAGGAGCGCTTGCGCTTGCGCATAGAAAAGGAGAAAACAGATTCTGTTGTTCTTGTTCAGGAAGCTATTGATTTCGAATTCGATTCCCCGGAAACCATTTTCGAAGATAATGATCAGGGATATTTAATTCAAACAGGGAAAATAATTGCTGCCGTGATTTCAGTTGATAATATCATTTCTTATATATCTGATGTGTATACCTTGCAGGGAGGTGAATCTGTTTCTATTAAGAACATGGAGAGCTTGAATATTTCTTATTCTGGTGATGCTATTGATTTACGCAATAATAACGAGCTTATCTTGAGCCTGAATGGTTCGCTCTTGGTACGTTCGATTCTGGATCATGAGGATGTAAAAAAATATTTTGCTGGCCTACATACTGAAGATATTATTCCTGTGACTGAGGATTATTTGCTTATTGATAAGTTAGATATCAAGATTCAGCCGCCGTGGAGAAATACAATACATGGCGATATAAATCTAATTTCTATTAAGGATCTATTCCTTGAATAGGTGGCATGTTTTTTATTGACTTAAAAAATTATTTTGTTACTATGGTGCCATCGTAATGAGCAACAAAAATAAAGGAGAAACAAAAATTGGGGTAGTCGTGGAAAATCTTCCAAATACGATGTTCCGCATTCAGTTCGAAGGGGAAGAAATTCCTCTTGATATCGATGGAAACCAGGATGTTACGCAGTTACCAATTGCGTATTTGGCTGGAAAAATGAAATTGTATCGAATTAGAATTATTCCTGGGGACAAGGTCGAGGTATTACTCGATCCGTACGGGGGAAAAGGCCGGATTATCAAAAGACTCTAATCTGGTTTTTTCTGTTTTATTGGCACTCAGTTATAACGAAATTATATTTATTAGAATTATGAAAGTTAAATCATCAATCAAAAAACGGCAACCGGACGACAAAATTGTACGTCGAAAAGGTCGACTTTACCGTATTAATAAAAAGAATCCACGAAACAAAGCTCGACAAGGGTAATCGTTTCGTTTTATAGAATTATGCGAATTTTTGGTATTACGCTTCCAGACGGAAAGCAAATTCAATACAGTATGACTGTTTTGTATGGTATTGGTCTGTCTCGTGCTCAGCAAATTTGTGCTGATGCAGGAGTAAATCCAGTTACCCAAACAGAAAACCTTACTGAGGCTGAAGAGAAAAAATTAAGAGACATCATTGAAGAACTTCAATTAGAAGGGGATCTTAAACGAGAAGTCAGTCAAAACATTAAACGACTTATTGATATCGATTCATATCGAGGAGGTCGACACAGTCGTAAATTACCAAGTCGAGGACAACGATCCAAAACAAACAGTCGAACACGTCGTGGAAATCGTCGTATGACTATGGGATCAGGACGTAAATAATCGGAATTATGGGAAAGAAAAGAATTGTTAAACAAAAAGGGCGAACAATGGACAAAAACCTCAAATCACGAGCTTTGTCACGTGTTCCAAAGAAAAAACTAGCAAAAGCAATTTTGCATGTTCAGTCAACGTATAATAATACGAAGGCAACAGTTACTGATTTAGACGGGAACGCAATCATGTTTTCATCTTCAGGTGCTCTTGGTTTTAAGGGTGCTAAAAAAGGAACTCCTTTTGCTGCTGCAAAAGTAGGAGAGGTTCTAGGAGAAAAAGCGGCTCTTATCGGAATCAAAGAAGTAGATGTTATTATTAAGGGTGTTGGTTCAGGTCGAGAGTCTACTGTCCGTGGTTTTGTATCACATGGTATCGATATTACTCGTATCCAAGATAAAACACCGGTACCATTTAACGGTCCACGACCACCAAAGGCACGACGAGTGTAATTAAACTATTATGGCAAAAATCAAAAAATATAAAATTGCACGACGTCTTGGAGCTGGTGTTTATGAAAAAACACAGTCTCAAAAGTTCATGCTATCAGAGCAAAAACGTGCAAAAGCACGTACAGGACGTCCAAAACGACCAACTGATTATGGTCTATCACTAATCCAAAAGCAGCGTGTACGTTTTGCATATGGTGTTTCTGAAAAGCAATTCCGTGGCTACGTAAACAAGGCTATGGCATCAGCAAAAGCAGGAGCTACTCCTTCGGATGTATTATTTAAAACAATCGAATCACGATTGGATAATGTAATTTACCGTGCTGGTATTGCTAAAACTCGTGCTTTTGCGCGACAACTGGCTACCCATGGTCATATTACTGTTAACGGTAAGAAAATCGACGTACCATCATACCTTGTAAAAGAAGGAGATGTGCTGGCTATCCGTGAGGGAAGTAAAAAGAAAACAGTATTTGCTGATATTTCAGATCGATTGGCTGCTGTAAAAGCACCGGCATGGATTGATGTAAATGCAAAAGATGCTGTTGTTACCGTAAAAGGACAGGCAAAGAATCCAGAGAAATTCTTTAATTTCCAGGCTGTAATTGAGTTCTATAGTCGATAATCGACTTAGCTCGCTTCATTATTTCATTAAATTATTATCATTATATGTTCCATCAAGACATTGTGTTACCAAAAAAACTTAATGTAGTTACCGAAGAAGGATCAAAGGGTGTGTACGAGATCGAAGGATTATATCCTGGTTATGGTCACACTCTAGGTAATTCTTTGCGTCGCATTATCCTCTCTTCATTGTCTGGGGTTTCTATTACTTCAGTAAAAATCAAGGGTGCTGAGCATGAATTTGCAACCCTTAATGGTGTTAATGAGGATGTACTTACCATGCTCTTGAATCTGAAAAAGGTAAGATTTTCATTGTCAGGAGAAGAGGAGGCTACTGTTCGGTTAAATGTAAAAGGAAACAAGCAGGTTACTGCTGCGGATTTCCAAACCCAAGGAGGCGTTGAGGTAATGAATCCTGATCAATATATCGCGGAGGTTACTTCAAAAGACGCTGAGTTGGATATTGAAATTACTTTAGCCAAGGGTATTGGTTTCGTTTCTAAGGAAGATCTTTCAGAAACCAGTCCTGTTATTGGTACTATTTTGGTGGATGCAATCTTTAGTCCTATTCGAAAAGTTAACTACGAAGTAGAGAACATGCGAGTGGGAGATCGAACAGACTACAACCTGTTGCGGATTAATCTAGAAACTGATGGTAGCATTACTGCCAAGGAGGCATTGGAGCAGGCGTTGCAGATTATGATTGCACAGTTCCGAAGTATTCTTGATCTAAAAATTGTTGAAGAAAAAAAAGCAGAAGAACCACAAGAAGAAATCATTCGAGTGGAGATTCCTGAAGAAACTATCGATGAGGAAGAGCGTGTTGAGCTACTAAAAACACGTATCGACACTCTTGATTTTTCTGGAAGAACAGAAAAAGCATTAAACGAAGCAAGCATTCGAACTCTTGGAGGTTTGGTACAGAAAACAGCTAACGATTTGTTGGCACTTGATGGTTTTGGTCAAAAGAGTCTTTCTGAGGTGGAAGAAACTCTTGTGACCTTCAAACTGACGTTAAAAGAGACTAAATAAATTATTATGAGACACGGACGAAAAAACCGAAAATTTGGACGAAAAGCAAATGTACGTCGAGGTTTTATTCGATCTCTTGCTGTGGCATTTATTACACACGAGCAGATCACAACAACCGAAGCGCGTGCAAAAGAATTGCGTCCTTATATTGAAAAACTAGTTACCAAGGCAAAATCTGGTGACGTTGCGGCTCGTCGATTAATTCGATCACGACTTGGTAACCAAGAAACATTGGCAAACAAGATGGTGGATGAGATTGCACCGCGGTATGCTGACCGAAATGGTGGGTATACACGTATTATTAAACTTCCTGCTCGAAAAGGGGACGCAAGTCCAATGGCAATTATTCAATTCGTATAATTATTATGGCAACACAAACAGACAAAAAAGAATACGTTTTTGATGCTGCAGGGCAAAGTCTTGGGCGTCTAGCAACAGAAGTTGCTATGACACTACGAGGTAAAAATGAACCAACATTTCAGCCTCATGTAGCACCAAATGTGAAGGTTATCATTAATAATGCTTCACAAATTGCTTTGACTCAGTCAGGTCTAAAAAAAGAGTATAAACGATATTCAGGGTATCCAGGAGGATTACGACATGAATCACGTGAGCATGCTATTGACCGGTTGGGATACGCAATTGTATTTGAAAAAGCGGTTTATGGAATGCTTCCAAACAACCGATTACGAGCAGTAATGATGAAAAATCTTATCATCAACGAATAATTATGGCTAAAGAAACACGATATATCCCAGCAATTGGGCGTCGAAAAAATGCTACTGCGCAGGTTCGAATTACACCAGCTTCTAAAATGAGTTTTGTAATCAATGAAAAATCACTTGATGATTATTTCACTGTAGAAGAACTACGAAAGGTAGCAAAAGCGGCTTTTGCTCTTGTTGAAACTAAAGACGAGTTTGAGGTTTCAGTATTGGTAAAGGGTGGTGGAATCTCAGCTCAGGCTGATGCAATCCGTCATGGTATTTCTCGAGCTTTAATCAAGTATGATGAAGAACTACGAGGTCAGCTAAAATCAGCTGGATACCTAAAACGTGACCCACGACGTAAAGAACGTAAAAAACCAGGGCTTCGCAAAGCGCGAAAACGTCCAGCATGGTCAAAACGTTAATCTATATTACAGAAAAAAACACCGTTTGGTGTTTTTTTATTACTACCTTATTTTCTAGATTGTATAATAT
>CAZQWK010000002.1:0-20113 GCA_964597245.1 uncultured Candidatus Saccharibacteria bacterium
CATGTGTTGTGTTGAGTAATGCTTTTTCGATTCCGATGGTGTCTTTCAAAATTTGTACCAATGATGACGAAGCATTTGTAGTACATGATCCATTCGAAGTAATCTGACAAGATTTAATTACATCATTATTCACTGACATAATTCCTGTTGCTGCTGTGATTCCTGGTCGTGACTCTCCTTTTCCTGGACCTGAAATAATGACACGTTTTGAACCTGCATCTAGGTGTAGTGCTGCCATGTCGTATTTTGTAAAGAATCCTGTTGATTCAATAACAACATCAACATCCATTTCTCCCCATGGTAGATTTTGTGGCTCGCGTTCTTGTAGTACACGAATATCGTCTCCATTTACAAATAGATGTGCTCCGTCGTCTGACGTTGAAACATCTAGACCGCTTGGCCCCTGTGCAGAATCATATTTCAATAGATACGCCAGGTTATTAATATCTCCTAAATCATTTACGGCTACAATATCAATTTCTGGATATTGTGCATATGCCAATCGCAAGAATGCTCGTCCGATACGACCAAATCCATTGATGGCTACTTTTAGTTTTTTATTTTCCATAATGAAATCATTATACCAGATGGTTTAGGTAAAAGAAAAATATAAAAACCACCCTACCGGGTGGTTTGTAAATAATCACGTATTTAATTTTAATCTTTTAGAATACGCACCGCCATTGGAAATCCGTTTCTAACAATACGAACAACATAAACACCAGAAGGTAATGAGTCTTCTAAATTTAAATGTATTAAATCTGTATCAGCTACCGTTCCAGAAAACACCCTTTTAATTGCTGTTCCCTCTAGATTAATTACTGTTACGTCTAGTTCATCCCCGATCACCTTTGCAATATGTAGCACTGACGATGAATCAACAGGGTTTGGGTAAATTATCGGTAAGTCTTCCGAGACACCATCACTACTTGGAACCGTTATTGTTTCAACCGACATAGTATCAACAACAGAATCCCTAGGTAGATCTTTGGATCGTTTTGCTGCGCTGGTTTTAGATGATCGATTTCCATTAACCGGGATAATAATTATATCCGCACAACTCCCGCTTTGGGTCGAAATATCAATAAAAAAACCAATCAAGGTCAAAGGATAATCATCCGCAACCGTGAAATCAAAATCTGACTCCCAGTCCTCTCTCCCTCTATAAATATCCCCCCAGGATTCGTAGCTATCAGTAATACGCACATAGTCTTGTAATTCACCAATCAAAGATATTCTTCCCTTTACATCACGAGCCTTTCTTCTGCTAGTGTCATTATTCCTCAGACACACATCTAAATCAATTTCTTCTCCAGGGTCAATTTGAGCGTTTCTGT
This sequence comes from uncultured Candidatus Saccharibacteria bacterium, assembly GCA_964597245.1. Classification (GTDB taxonomy): domain Bacteria; phylum Patescibacteriota; class Minisyncoccia; order Phycocordibacterales; family UBA1006; genus UBA1006. Next base: position 1,338 of record CAZQWK010000002.1, read on the forward strand.
TTCCTTTACCTCCGCGCCTACCATCTTTGACCCTGTAATCACAGACCTCCAGTGCAACCCCATTGGTAAATGCCGGATAGACCGGAATATTAAATGTTTTTCTCAATTCCTGTCCGTATTCTGTATATAAAGTCAGAGTAAAATCAATAGCATCTGAATTAAAATCAGAATCAAATTCGAAATCGAAATCTGATTCCCATAATTTTTCACCACCACTGAAATGATTCCACTCAATATCATCATCAGTGATAATAACTCCCGGGGTAGACGTAGTTAGAACACCTGTCAGATTATCAACCCAAATACCCTGACTCAGGTTTTCCAACTGGACTTCTAAATCGATTTCCTCACGGATCTGAATAAGACCATCTTCGTTACCCTCTCCTCCGCCATCACCATCTTTTACAAGATAGTCGGTAATAGCAAAATCAAGGATGTCATTCGGATACTGAACAGGAATACTAAACGTTTTTCTAAACTCCTGATCATCTTTTGTTTGTATTGTTAGGACAAAATCAATAGCGTCTGAGTCAAAATCAAATTCAAATTCAAAATCGAAATCTGATTCCCATAATTTTTCACCACCACTGAAATGATTCCACTCAATATCATCATCAGTGATAATAACTCCCGGGGTAGACGTAGTTAGAACACCTGTCAGATTATCAACCCAAATACCCTGACTCAGGTTTTCCAACTGGACTTCTAAATCGATTTCCTCACGGATCTGAATAAGACCATCTTCGTTACCCTCTCCTCCGCCATCACCATCTTTTACAAGATAGTCGGTAATAGCAAAATCAAGGATGTCATTCGGATACTGAACAGGAATACTAAACGTTTTTCTAAACTCCTGATCATCTTTTGTTTGTATTGTTAGGACAAAATCAATAGCGTCTGAGTCAAAATCAAATTCAAATTCAAAATCGAAATCTGATTCCCATTCCTTTTCTCCGCCACCAAAATCACTCCATGTTTCACTATCATCAGTAATAATAACCCCAGGAGTAGTCGTCGTTAAAATACCTACTACATTATCAGCTACTATAGCCTGACTTAGATTTTGCAATTCAATATCCAAATCAATTTCTTCACCTAGATTAATGTGACCATTTTCATTTCCTTCTCCACCGCCATCACCGTCTTTTACTAGGTAATCAGTAATAGCAAAATCTAATATGTCAGTTGGTTTGTCGACAATTGGGTCCTCAGGTTCTTCGGTTGAGGTATCTGGGTCTTCTATAGGATTACTAGAATGCCTTACCCAAATCTTAAATTCAGATTCAGTCAATGTAGATCCGGTTGTTCCTCCGTTATAGATACGTACCCAGTATTGATCACCTACAACAAAATTATCTAAATTAAATACAGTCAATTCACTGCCGCTACCGGTATTCCTATTACACCCCTCGTAAACAAGAGCGTCACAAGAACCAGAATAAATTGAAACAGCAGGATTAAAGGAATTCACATGCGATACAAATACACTGCTACTACTATGTTGCGCGGTAAATGTATACCAAACACCTCGACCCTTAAACCCAGTTGCCTGGTTCGAATCACATTCTGTAGGCAAATCTTCAAGTGTTGCCTGGGAAACCGTTCCGCCTGTTTTTACCAAAAAAGCCTCTTGCACATCAGTACTGAAACTATTCAATGCCTGCGCATTTAAACATTCATCATTTGAGGGCACACTACCGCACATCTGTGTAGCCAACAATCCAGGTCGATGTTCAAAAATGGTATATCGCATATGTGCAGCTTGTTCTTCAGTGAACATACCCACCTCTTCAAATGAATAATCCATGAAATTTTCATAGTTTCCATCAATAGTAGGGTAAAGGCAATCTTTTTGAATATTTCCAAGGGCAATTTCACTAGGTAAATTTGCACCAGCTTGCTGTGGAGTATCCGTAAAACCATCATCATCAGAGCAGTCAGTACTATCCTGTATATTTACCCCTCTTTTTTCCCAAATATGAGAAAGATCAAGATAATGACCTAGCTCATGAATAAATACTTGTACATTTTTTTGGGAAAAGTGGCCTAAACTAAACACTATTCCATCTATTGGGAACCCTGTTGTTTCAGGGTATGTTGCAAATGATTGAAAGTGAGTTACAGATTTTCCATCTTCTTCCACAGTAAAAAGTGAATTACATATCCAAACATGTAGAGCACTAGAATAAGCAACATTACCTCTGAAGTTATTTAATATATCAAGATCTCCATCAATAAAACTAAGGTTTTTCTCAAAAAAAGTATCTTCACGACCAAAGTCAGAGCGAGAAGTAACATCCCAGCTAATCCCAGAATATCCAGCATCACAACTAGATATTGACTCTAATAAATACAGTTCAATATTAGGCGAACCAACACGACTACGGTATAAATTTTCAATCTGGCTAGTATCTACATTATTCATCAAGGAATTAGTAGTACTTAAAAACCTAATTAATAGATTTTCACTGATACCAATATCATGCGGGGTTTCGTGTACTACATGGAATACCACTGGGATTCGCAATGTGCCACCAGGATCATTTGGGTGAACTGGCGGTGTTGGGTTAACAGTTTGCGCATAAACACCAATCTGAATCAAAAATAAAACGAAATATAAAATATTTTTTCTCAAAATATATAATTTAAAAATTAAAATAAAAATTTGCTTCCTGTGTCCGTAAATACACCCTGTATTTACCATGACAATGTTGTTTGTTGTTATGTTTTCATATATGTAGTTTTAAAAGATTAATTTACTTTTCAGATTACGTGATGAAAAATAAAAAACAAGCCTGATGGCTTATTTTTTTCTTTTATAATAAATAATATTATTTATATTTTCAAAATACCTAAGAACTAAATATTCTTGATTTAGCACCAAAATTTCTGCATTAGAATTACGAATTTCTGGTACATATGGATCATGACAAGGATCATCATCTTCTGCATCTAAAAAACAAACTGAAGGAATTCCCTCACCATATGTTAAGGTTAAAATATCTCCATTCAAAAACCAAGAATAAGGACTTGAAGAATAATGAGTCCACGAACGATCAAAGACCCCTCCCTCTCTCAAGTTTAAAATAGTTTTACCACCTACATAACCCCAATCGCCCACAATATATTCAGGATATTGTTCTGCAGGAACTGATTTTTGTAATCTCCATCGGTTTTGATATGCAAAATAAGTAACGATAGCTAGGAGAATTAATACTCCTGTAATTTTTAGTGTGGTAATTAATATTTTTTTAAATTTTTTCATATGTTAATATCTTAACACAAAACAAAAACACCGATGTGGTGTTGGTATATATGAAAAAATAAATTAACTGTGTTCTCTACGTCCATAAATACATCCCGTATTTAGCATGACAATTTTGTTTGTTGTTATGTTTTCATATATGTATTTTTAAAAGATTAATTCAAGTTTAAAATTACATCGGCTAAAACAAAAAAACAAGCTTAATGCTTATTTTTGATTTACAAAAACTTTTTTTCGAGGAATAAAAGGAAATTCAATATTTTCATCCCACTCATCAATTACCAGAAAATTGGTGTTCAGAAAAATAATATCATGATTTTTCTGATAACTCTCTCCTAACCGAGGACTGAAAACTTTTCCTCCACGTTGATAATTAAGTAGAATTTTTTGTTTTTCTATAGACCAACTACCTTTCCCATGGAAAGAAACAAAAGCACATATACCATGCCTCATGGTATTGTCTGCATTAAAAAGAAATAGGTCACAAACATCATAATCTGCCCCGAAAGATAAAAATGAATGAATATAATAATACTCCTGGTTTGTAATCCAATACCCATCAACTAATACGGCAAAATATTCTTCGTGATCTACTGATTGATTTAGTCGCCATCGTTGTGAATATAAATATTCCAGGAGAATAATTGAAATAAATGTAATTATGATAATTAACAATATTTTTTTAATTTTTTTCATACCTAGGTATTTTAACAGAAAACAAAAACACCAATGTGGTGTTTATAAATATATAAAAAAATAAATTAACTGTGTCTCCTGCGCCCGTAAATACATCTCGTATCTAGTATAACAATTTTGTTTGTTGTTATGTTTTCATATATGTAGTTTTAAAAGTTAATTTGATTTTTATACTATATTAGGGGAAATAAAAAACAAGCTACTGCTTGTTTTTCGATTTATAATGCACATAATCTCCAGACTCAAAAGTAACCATTCTTGTTGCTGTTAATCCTATTATCTTTTTTCTATTATTAGCCCAGTCAGAAAGAAAAGGGGTCATATTTTCAGGAAACTGAACCCTAATAACAACAACATCACCTTCCATAGACCATTCTCCTACTAAAGGCACCTGATGCAAACCAAGAAAACTAGAATCTTCATAAAATTCTAATATTTGAGGGTCAAAAAAATCAGAACCAGCACCGTTACCGTGCGGGAATCTCCTAATATACCCAGACAAAACAGAGAATATACCATAATCATAACTAGACAAGGCTCTACTACGATCAACCTCTTCCCACTCCCCTACAATATATTCTGGATATTCTTCCACAGAAACCGATCGTATTAACCTCCATCGTTGTGAATATAAATATTCCAGGAGAATAACTGAAATAAATGTAATTATGATAATTAACAATATTTTTTTAATTTTTTTCATCCTTAAATTATAACAAAAAACACCTCATTTATGAGATGTTTGCAATATTTATTTTTATGGCTCAGAGGTCCTACAAATAACAGGTTTTGGTTCAGGTAAACCCATTTGCACAAAATATCCACCACCATGCCATTGAAATATAATCAATCCATCAGACCCTGCAGAATTAGTATAAACCAGTAATTTATCACGAATTAATTCTATGTGTGTGATTTCTGGTTCTGCATCTTGTATATGGTGCCTTATTGGTAAATCAAATAGCGGTTGCTTGATAGTATTCCAACCATACAAACCACGAACATGCGTCTGTCCAAATTTTAAAACAGATACTGGTAAGTGCTGCCTAGCAAAACCATTGTATCTCGATTCAGTATTTACACGAACCATATATCGAGCATCATCTGCCTCAAAAACAATTGGCTCAATTTTTTCACCAATAATAACAATAGAGGGTTCTTGCCCAAAAAATAAACAAGAATATAAAATAGCAAATAAGAATATGAATTTTTTCATAATATAGAGTTTTAGAAATTTCTAATATATTTTATATCATAAAAATAATATTTGTAAATATAAAAACACCTGTCGGTGCTTTTCATATTTACAACAAATTCAATTGCTCATAGGTGCGTGGACCTCGCAAAACCTCCAGAAATTCTAGTAATTCCCTGTTACCCGTATCGGCATAGAAATTATCATCCAGCAGTGTTCCTGCAAAAATCTTGTTTGCAAGCTCATTGATTAATTCAGAAACCTGGTCAACATCCTCTTGAGTAATGTGAAATACTGCCCGTTCGTATTCGCCTTTTGAATTTGGCTCGAGAAAATCAAAAACTGCTGTATGGAAATTATACCGCCCAGAGAAAGCATTTTGTAATAATAATTTATAAAATGCTGCCTGGCGTTTTGTTTTTTCCTTGCGCGGCTTGTCCATATCTGAATAGGCGCGACCTGTTTTGTAGTCCCATACGGTAATCTCACCAACCTCATTTACTGTAATTTTATCCATAACCCCAGTCAGCATAATGGTCTGACCGTTTTCCAGCTCAAACGGAATGGCCGAAATACGTTTTTCGTTATCCGATGGTATTTCAAACTCTTCGTAATATTCATCAAAATATCCCGAAATAATATTCCACCCTATTTCCGCATATTCTGTATAGTGATGATTTTTCTCGATGACTGTATCAAAACATGTTTTTAGCACATCCTTGTTTTGGATGTCGCCAGCCTGCATACATTCATTGAAATATTTTTCCAATGTTTCGTGCAGCATATTTCCCTTGTCTAAAAAAGGTGATTTTGCCTCGGGCAAATAAATCAAATTACGGAAATAATATTTCAACCCAGACTCAGCATAATTATTCAATGCTGAGACAGATAATTTATTTTTTAAAAATCGTTGCTGAATAAAATCCTGATCAACAAGCGAAACAATATGCTCCTGTGATTCATTGAACAACATCGCCACATCTGCAGCATGATCTTTTTCCCAATCTGAAACATCGATTGTTTCTACTAGAGACATTTCTCCGACATGGAGTGATCGGGTTTTTTCACGACCTTCTTCGTTGTAAATATACGAACTAATCAAACAATTTTTTCGTGCACGAGTTACCGCCACATAGAACAAACGACGCTCGTCATCGGTTCCCCCATCCTGGAAATCGTTGAATGGTAGTGCGATTTCACGTGCCTGTTTTCTCTTGGCGAGGGATTTGATCATATACACCGTATCAAATTCTAACCCTTTTGATCCATGGAATGTTAGTAGGTTTACTCCATCTGACAAGGTATTTGTAATATTCATCGTGATACCATGTTTTTTCATGGAGCCTAAATATTGCATACAATCAGAGAATTCAAATACACCGCGGGACTGTGATTCTTTTTTTATCTCATCAAACAATTTTTCTAATTTTTGCAATGCCAATACTGATTGATCCTGAGACAAGAGATATTTCAAAAATCCAGACTCTCGCACAAAATCAGAGAAAAATGTCACAACATCCGTTTCCATAGATAGACGTTTTTGTTGTTTCAGCATGTTTACAAAATCAGCGTATAAATCCATTCTCTCTGGAATTATTCCGGCTTCCTGTAATTTTTCTGGTGAATCCAGAATGGTCATGATTGATTTATTATATTCCCCTCTAGCATTACGTGATTTTTGTAAAATACGCTGCACATCAAACACATCGAAATTGAGAAAATCTATAAACAGTGATTTTGCCATCACCTCGTTGTCTGCCGGGTTATCAACAACACGCAAGAGATAGAATAATTTCTGAATATCTGGGTCTTTTAATATATTCTTTTTTGAAAAATCTTTATAGGAAATACCATAAATATCCATTAATCGTCGTACATCATCAGCGTCGGCATTATTTCTATACAATACAGCAATCTCATTTGGGTCTTCCCCTACATCGATTCGCCGCTTGATATCTTGAATCAACCAAAGCATCTCCATTTTATGATCATTAAATTCTCGGTATTCGATCACGCCATCATAATCAAAAAATGCCTGTAGTCCGTGTTCGTGTTGATGTTGATCTGATTGTTGAATCAATGAATGCGAGCTATCTAATACCGACTGCTGAGATCGATAATTTTGCTGCAGCTGAATAATTACCGGATCCGATAATAATTCTAATAAGCGTGTATATGACTCATCGCTAGCACCTGCGAATCTGAAAATTGCCTGTTTTGAATCCCCTACCACAAAGAGATTTGGTTTCCCTTCAGACACAGGGTTGTCGATGAGATGGTGCACAATAGTATTTTGAGCGTCATTAGTATCCTGATGCTCATCAACTAAAATATATTGAAATTGCTCCTGTAATTCGGTCTTGAAAATTGAATCAGAAACAGATAATTCATGGATCATGCGCACGATAACATCCGAGAAGTCATAGATATTTTCAGTGGATAATGCCAACTGATATGATTCATAAATATCTGCCAACTCCAAATTTTTATCACGTCGCTGGTTTAATTTTCGTAGTTCGGCAGGCTTGATGTCGCCCGCATTGAATTCTTTGAATTTACGTTTGTAACGAATATCTTCTGATTCAATATCAATATCGTATTGTGCCTGAGTATGCTCGCGGAACTCATTCGGAGTCATTCCTTCTGATTTAATTTTCCCAATTGAAAATGCAATGGATCGAATCGTTGTGTCACGACGCCGAAATACAGAAAAATATTCTGTTTTTTGTGTATCTAGGATTTTTTCTAGAATTTCAATTTGCTGCACCGGCGAAACCAAACGTGTACCGTACACTGAATCAAATACGTCTGCGTATTGTTTCATCATATCTTCAGCAAATGAATGAAATGTTGATATATATACGCGATGCGCTAATTCTGGACCAACAATACCTCCCAAACGCTCGCGCATATTGTACGCAGCCGCATTAGTAAATGTCAGCGCCAAAATATTCTCTGGATCTATATCAGATTGACGTAAAATATTTGCAATACGCAGGGTTAGGATTTGAGTCTTTCCTGTCCCTGGACCCGCCATAACAAAGACAGGACCATCGATTGTATCTACAGCGTTTTTTTGTTCATTATTCAGTCGACCATACAAAGCATCAAAAGTATCAGTATTCATACTCCGGATTATATCACGATTATGTAGTACAGATTGACGCCCCTTGAAGTTTGCGTATGATAAGTAAAAATATTTCATAACAACAAATTCATAACATCGTGGAAAAACTTTATTGCAGTATCACAAAACAAAACATTCAATACGAACTCATTGGTGAAATAAAATTTCGCAAAGACATCAGTCAGTATGCACTAGATTCACAGACGGTATATAAAAAATATATACAGCAACCAAGCCGTAGTGGCTTTGAAATCCAGCTAGACAAGCAGGCTCTTCTGAAAATCAATCAAGATGTTGAAATTCAGGAAATACAGCAAGGCATAGATAACGAATACTATCTATTCCCCAATACCCTGATGCACGCCATTGAGGATGTAAAAAATCAGTGGGAAATTTTTTCAAAAATAATATTGGCAAAATTATTGTACGAAGAGAATTCAGACATGATGGAGGTTCAAACTGGAAGCACAGACCCATCAGACTGGGTAGAATATATTGAAAAAATGATCAATCTGCGTGGGCAGACAATTGAAACCTCACTAACTAAACAAAAAAACTAAATCAAAAGATCTTGATATATACATATCAAGATCTTTTTTTGACACATATGTTTTTTTACCTAAAATATAAATAAATTTTAAATCATAAATAGATGAGCGAACTAGCAGTATCAAAACCGAATGCCAAAGAGGCAATCGACAAATTAAGAAAAAAGGCAAATTCAACCGACATATTCCCTGGAATGTCTGTTCCTGAGGTTCTGGATTTTATTATTCAAAACAACATAACAGGCAAAAAAGAAGCTCTTGCAAATTACATCCTAGAAATAGGAGGTATCCAGAGGCACGAACTGACTGATGACAGCAGAGCCTACATCATAAAACATGAAAAAGACCTCAAGAAGATATGGGGAGAAAACCTTATATGCCCTGAGCCAGAATTTATGGCCATGAAAAGAAGGGGTGCCAAGGTTGAAAATGGAGTACATCGTAAATAAAAACAGACGGCTTATTTTAGAATAAGCCGTCCTTTTTTTTGTGCAATAAACCCTTCTGCTTCCAGCTGATTGCATATGTTTTCATAGCGAACAGATTCGCTACCAAGCATCTCAAAAACCTTTTTCTTTAAAATTCGATTTTCCTCCAGCAAAATATCTAAAATTCTACCGCGAATCTGACGGTCAGAACCCTTGAATTGTGATTGTTTTGAGTAATGCTTGCTTTGTCGATTTGGGTTGTGTTTAATAATCTTAGGTAAGGTTGAACCGTAATCCATCAATGCAGCATACCAAATACGCGGCTCATCGATTTCCCCGATCTCATCAATAATTTCCATTATCTCTGAATCAGACACACCACCCTGATCCCTAAAAAAATGATGAATAAATACTCGGCGAATATTTGTTTCAATTAATGGCGTATATTCGTTGAATGCAAATGCACGAATCGCCCCTGCTGTATATGGCCCTACACCAGGTAGCATCAACAGCTCCTTAAAATCAGATGGTAGTCTACCGCGATATTGTTCGACCACCTGTTGCGCCAATTTATGTAAACGCAAGGCGCGAGAGTTGTAACCTAGACCCTTCCAGGCACGGAGCACTTCGGACTGAGGAGCACGCGACAATGCAGCCCAGGAAGGAAATAGTCTCATCCAGTTTTTGAAAAATGGAACAACCCTATCAACCTGTGTCTGCTGCAGCATGATCTCTGATATAGCAACATAATATGGTGTTTGTTTTTTTCTCCAAGGTAGATCATGGCGCCCATATTCCCCATAATATTCCATAACCGTATTATAAAATTGCTGATAATCCGACTTCATAAGAAAAGTATACCCATATTTCACACAAAAAGAAAAACCACTATATGCAAATGGTTCTCGGTATCAAGTCAAAACAACACGAGAAAATCATGTTCAAAAAACAAACGTACACCTTCCCTGGATCAGACTATTTATTTTTAGGTCTAAAATTCAAGACCACAGAATTAATACAATACCTCAATCCTGTTGTCTCTTTTGGGCCATCAGGAAATACATGGCCCAGATGACCATCACATTTTTTACACAAAACCTCTACCCGTTGCATCTCATGACTATCGTCAATTTGAGTATACACCGAATCCAAATTTTCTATATCATCAAAACTTGGCCAACCACATCCACTATGAAATTTATTTTCAGAAGAAAATAATACATTGTCGCAACCTACGCAAACATAGGTACCTGCTTCGTTATGATTATTGTAGATACCAGAAAATGGTTTTTCTGTACCTGACTGACGTAGAACCCTGTACTGCTCTGATGTTAACCTATTGATTTCGCTGCTCTTAATATGTACTTCATTATCCATAGATTGATTATACTAAAAAACAAACCTCAGAAACAAGAAAAACCAGAAGAATCTGGTTTTTATTCCTGGATAAATCCACCAATCTGTGAATTCCAAAGTTTACTATAGTGACCATCTTTTTTAATCAGTTCATCATGAGTCCCATCTTCGATAATCTCCCCGGAATCCATAACAATAATTCGATCCATCTTCTGAATCGTTGATAACCTATGTGCAATCACGATAGTTGTTCTTCCTTCAGATAACTTTTCAAATGACTTCTGAATATACTGCTCACTCTGACTATCTAATGCGCTTGTCGCCTCGTCCATAATCAGAATAGGTGCGTCTGTTTTCATCATGGCGCGCGCAATACCCACTCGCTGCCGCTGACCTCCAGACAATCGAATACCGCGTTCGCCTACTTTTGTATCGTAGCCATCATCCAACCCGGAAACAAATTCATCTACATATGAATCCTGTACTACCTGATTAAACAGTTTATCTGGTGCATTTTGATTTCCATACATAATATTTTCCCTCAGAGAACGGTGGAATAATGTTGTCTCCTGAGGAATAAAAGATAATATCTCTCTACGATAACTCTGCTGACCAAGGGATCGAATATTATTACCACCTACAGAAATAATTCCGGCATCTGGATCATAAAATCGTAATAATAATTTCACGAGTGTTGTTTTTCCGGAGCCTGATTTTCCAACGATTCCCACACTCTGACCTTCTGGAATATCTAAATTAAAATTCTCAAATACATGATCTCCGTTTGGATACGTAAACGATATATTAGTGAATCGTATGTCATGGTTTCCAGGAATAAATTCATGAACTAAATTATCTACCACCTTGTTCTTTTGGTTAATAATCTCCATGATTTCTTGGGTATCAGAAAGGGCAGCAAAAAGATTAGGAAGGAGTTTACCAAGATTTCTAATCCGCGCCATTAATACACGAACATACAACAACAACAAAACAACAACACCAAGTGAAATTTTCTGATGCAAAAACAAATAGAGTCCAATAAATACAATAGATGCCTGGAGCACAATATTTACGATATTATTTGCTGACTGACCGTGATCATATATAAATCCATCCTTTCTATAGGCTTTAATAAAAATACTATTAATAGCCTCAAAATTCTTTTTCTCCAATGACACCTGCCCCATCGCCTTTACCTGGTTGATTCCAGAAACAGCATCTGACAGGTGTCCTGTTAGATGCGAAAAACTTTTGGACCGAACCAGAGAAGTATGAGACCTCTTTCTTGCAAAAAACATAGAGACCAAACAATAACATACAGCCCACAGAAAAAAGATCCCCGCAACCCAAAAAGATTCTTGAATCAAAACAACAAATACACCAATCAGACCAGCTGATGTTCCAATAATCCCGAATGAAATCGTTTCATATATGGTAATCAAGGCGCGAGTAAATTTAGTAAACTGAGCAACCATAGATCCCGATAAATTATTTTGATAAAAATGGAAATCCTTACCCATCAAAACAGAAAATAATTCCAGATTACACCGAGACATTACGCGGGAATACCAGTGTGTATGTAAATAATCTGAAGCCCTATACCCAATAGAAATCAATAAAAAAACACCAACAGCATATCCGGCCAGAGTATAGACCTCAATACTACTGAAATCCCCCTGGTGTATCAAATCGATAATTTGCTGATAGGAATAAGGAAGGATTGCTACAGCAAAAATATTACTCATCACCCCTAACCCTGCTGAAAAAAATATTACCGGATACAAATCCTTAATAAAGGGGTGAATATATTTAATAAGTAGTCTCAAAGATTTCATCTATTCATCCTACCATACAAAAAAACACCACGACGGTGTTTTTTATTTTCTATAATTACCCCTCACAACTCTCACACACCAACAATTTACGGTTGAATTGTTGTGCTGCGTTCATGCTGTGTTGGTAGTACAGAGCCTTGATACCTAGCTTCCAAGCCTCAACATACAATGCGTTGATGTCTTTTACTGGTGTATCTGGGTGAATCATAATATTCAATGATTGCCCCTGATCGATATATCGTTGCCGCCCTGCAGCCTGTTGGATTACATTCATTTGGTTAATTTCAGCAAATGTTTTAAAGACTTCTCGTTCTTTTTCATCCAGGATCTCTGTCAGGTGCTGTACAGAACCATCATTATCTCGAATGGTTTGCCAAACATCACGAGTATTGTGACCTTTGTTTTCTAGCAATTCTTCAAGGAGTCGGTTTTTAATCGTTACCTTTAGTTTTGCAACATCTTTTACGTAACAGTTTGACCAAATTGGCTCGATTCCCTGTGATACCTGCCCTAGAATAAATCCTGATGAGGTATTTGGAGCAACTGCCATCAACGTCGTATTACGTCGTCCGTATCCTTCTAGCAATGCTGGTTCTCCGTATTCTTTTGCCATTTCTTCTGATGCTGCATAGGCCCTATCACGAATCGTTCGGAAGATTTCAGTATTTAATTTGGTTGCTTCGATTGATTCAAATGGCAGCATTTTTGACTGCAATAATGAATGCCACCCCAATGCCCCTAATCCCAGAGCTCGGTTTTCAATGGCAAAATTATAGGCACGTTCCATAAATCGGAAGGTATCCTGGTCATCACGCTTGTTAGAGTCTCGGTATACCTCTAGCTTATCGATGAACTCTTGCATTACAGCATCTAGGAAATAGGTTAGTGTCTCTACTGCGTCAGTGTCTTTCCATTCTTCGTAATAAAATAGGTTCATTGATGATAGGCAGCATACAAATGACCATCGTTCAGATGAGGGCAACATGATTTCTGAACACATGTTGCTGGCATAGATTTTGTGGCCTTTGTCTTTGTAAACATCAACAGTGTTTTTATTAGCTGTATCCGAGAACATAACATATGGATACCCCATTTCGTTACGAGCCTGAATTACTTTTGCCCACATCTGACGCTTTTCAACGTCTCCATCGATCATCTCCTGCATCCACTGATCACCAACCGTTACCCCATGGGTTAATTTTTGAATAGGATTACCTTCGGTACCGATTTCCAAAAATTCCCCAGCATCTGGATGTTCCAATGGTAAATACGGAGAAAAATGCCCGCGTCGCACAGAACCCTGAGACACAACATCAATCAACGTTTCAAACAGCTGCATGAAATGTACAGCACCTGATGAATGTCCGTTATCTTTGATTTTTGAACCACGTGCACGTAGATCACCAAAGTATCCAGAACATCCACCTCCCATTTTTGACATCGTTCCTACTTCTGCCTGAGAATGCAGGATGCTACCCATATCATCTGCCAAATACGAACCAAAACATGAGATAGGAAGACCACGTTCATGCCCAAAGTTAGACCAAACAGGTGACGATAATGCAAAATACCCTTTTTCCATGTAGCCATAGAATTTATCTGCAAATCCTGGTTTATTCAAGATTCTCTCTGCTGTATCAGCAATTTCTCGAATACGTTCTTCTGGAGAAACTCCAGGTAATAAATATCCTCCTTCTAAAAATTTTCGACTATTTTCATTTAACCAAATCATAATGTAATACTGTTGAATATGTACAAACAGACCTAATCATAGGTCTGTTTGTATAGAATTAATGTGCTAATGTGCGCAACCTAGAATAGGTCATCGCTGGTAATAGATTTACTACGTTTATTGTAGTTTACTGAACGTTTTACAAAGAAATCACCATGTTTTGTTGCGATAATTTCGTCGTCAAACCAGTCAGTTTGTTGTACCAATGCTTCGTCTACTTCGAATACCGGTGTAATTCCGATTGATTGCAATGATCGATTGAATCGGTTTTTGATAAATTCTTTAACTGTTGCAACCGGTAAGAAATCTAATTCCCCTGCCTCGAACATCCAATCTACGATGTCTGCCTCTGATTCATATGCCTCGATACACATATCTCGGACCATATCTTCGTGCTCTTTGTTGAACCAATGCGGGTTTTCCGTCTTGATAATATTAATAATATCGATACCAAAGTTTCCGTGAATTTGTTCTTCTTTTGATGTTGCCTCTACAACATTTGAAATACCTTTCAACATGTTTTTATGTTTATTGAAAGACATGATAATCAAGAACTGAGAGAATAATGAAACATGCTCGATAAACAATGAAAATAGCATAATTGCCTCTGCGTAGTCTTTGTTGTCCTGAGATTTTGCATTTTTCAATGCATTTTCCAGATAGGCTACACGTTTCATAATTACCGGATTTTTTTTCAATTGTTTAAATTCATTATTTAAACCAAGAACTTCCAATAGATGAGAATATGCGTCATGATGACGAACTTCTGATTCTGCAAATGTTGCTCCTACTGCCCCAACCTCTGGTTTTGGCATTTTTTTATAAATATCCCCCCAGAATGATTTTACTGCCACCTCAATCTGAGAAATTGCCAGCATAGCATTTTTAATAGCACTACGCTCAGTATCATCCAAATGAACCTTGAAGTCCTGGATATCACTGGTGAAATTGAATTCTGTGTGAATCCAGTATGAATGGCGAATAGCATCAACATACTGATTCAACTGAGGGTATTCATATGGTTTTAAATTAATACGTGGTTCAAAAATATTATTCCGCCGCTCATCTTTTCGTGCCTGACGATACAAAATATATGACTTGGCGACATCTCGAAAACCTGAGACCATCAATCCTTCTTCAACTATGTCCTGAATCTCTTCGATATTTGGAACATAATTAGGATTCATTTCTGCACGCTGAGAGATCTCTTGGCAGACAAGCTCTGAAACCTTTTCAGCATCCTGAATATTACCAGTACCTACATCGCGCATGGCATTATGAATAGCACGAACAATTTTTTGTACATCAAATGTTTTTAGCTCACCATTTCTTTTTTGAACCTGTGAAATTTGCATAGATATTTATCAAAATACTTAACGGATAATAAACATTGCCGTGAATACAGATAATAAATATCAAAAAGAGACTCGGGAGCATAAAAATATCCCGGTGATTCATGTAGCAATATATGTTTATGAGTACATTATACCAAGCCCCAGAAGACCTGTGCAAATTTTTACACAAAAAACTAACACTAAATAATTATAGCGGATTAGCGTCAAGAATTTTACCCATGAAACATTTAAAAACCTTGTTTTTAGATATAAATAAATAAAAAAACGACAAATTTATTTTGTCGATTTTTATGCTAAATCATTCATTTCAGGCTTCTGAGCAAATCTTTCAGAAACAACATCCCAATTGATTAATGCCCAGATATTATTAATATATTCAACCCGTCTATTTTGATATTTTAAATAATAAGCATGCTCCCAAACATCAACTGCTAGAATTGGATATCCAGCATTAATATCATCCATTAGAGGATTATCTTGGTTTTTAGTGGTCACGATTTCCAAGTTCCCAGAATTATTTACAACCAACCAAACCCAACCAGAACCAAATACACCTAACGCTGCCTTTGTAAACTCTGCCTTGAAATCATCCAAGCCACCAAAGGTCTCGTTGATTTTTGAATGTAGATCAGGCGATGGTGTTGTCATAGCATCATCTAAAATACTCCAAAACACCGTATGATTATAGTGCCCTCCTGCGTTATTACGGATACCTGTCGGTAGTGTGGACATTTTTTCAAACAGATCCTCAATTCGCTGAGTAGAGATATCGGCATCAACTAGTGCTTGGTTTAATTTTTTAACATACCCTCCATGATGTAATTCATGATGGATTTTCATAGTATCGGCGTCAATATACGGACCATATGACGAATGTGGATTTTTTAATTCTGGTAGTACAAACATAATATTTTTTATTTAAGTAAGAGTATTATACCAATAAACCCCATGATAGGTAAACCACAGAGATATTTCATAGCAAGAAACAGAAAAATACGTATACTAGACATAACATGAAAATTGATCAAAAACACTATGACGTTATTGTGATCGGTGGTGGTCCTGCTGGAATGATGGCGGCCGGAACCGCAGCAAAAAACGGTAAAAAAGTACTCCTCCTTGAAAAAAACAGTGACCTAGGTGAGAAATTAAAAATCACAGGTGGAGGGCGTTGTAATATCACAAATTACGAACTAGACAACCGAAAACTCTTGGCTCACTACGGAAACGCTGCACCATTCCTATTCTCTCCCTTTTCCCAATTTTCAGTCAAAGACACTTTCACGTTTTTTGAAAAGAAAAAATTACCACTAGTTACCCAGGCACGAAACCGCGTATTTCCAAAAACAGAAAAAGCATACGACGTGTATCGCGTAATGAAGGAATTTATCAAAAAAAATGGTGTCGAAATCAAATACCAGTCACCAGTAAAAGACATCCATATTAAATCTGGAAAAATCCATGCTGTTGATACTCAGCAATATCGATACTCGGCAGACTCAGTAATCATCTCGACAGGAGGTGTATCATACCCAGAAACAGGTTCAACAGGCGATGGGTTTAAGTGGATGGAGCGTCTTGGGCATACCGTACACACCCCCAGCCCAGATATTGTACCACTACGATCAGACGACTATTGGGTCAAGAAAATATCAGGAACCAGTCTATCATTCATGAAAATTACTTTTTTCTGCAACCAAGAAAAAGCATTTTCTAAAACTGGGAAAATTTTGTTCACTCATTTTGGACTGTCATCACCGCTAATCCTGAATAGCTCGAAACAGGTTGCCGACCTATTAGAGCAAGGAGCAGTTACAGCAGAAATTGACTTGTTCCCTGATACAGACAAAGGTTCCTTAGAAAAACGACTACTGAAAATATTCGATCAGAATAAAAATAAAAACATCATAAATGCGCTCTATGAATTACTTCCGAAAAAAATTGCAGAGACAATTCACGACCTAGCAAGACTAGAAAACAACCAAGTAAAAGTTCACAGCCTTACCACAAACGAACGTAAACGAATCCTAGACCTAATGAAGCATCTACCATTATCTATTGATGGTCTGATGGGGCTAGACCGAGCAGTGATTGCTGACGGAGGGATTCCACTAACAGAAATCGATACAAAAAACATGCGTTCAAAAGTTGTATCAAACCTATTCATTATCGGTGATATGCTACACGTAAATCGCCCATCAGGTGGCTACTCATTACAGCTATGCTGGACCACTGGCTTTGTTGCCGGAAATAATTGTTAGTAAAAAAGAAGCTCTCACGAGCTTCTTTTATTTTTTATTACATTATACACCAGGAGCCTTATCTCCATGCGATAAAACCCGCAACCCAGCGCAGCACCACCTAAACAACGCAATCAGCGAATCGATATCACGAATAACATCTATTTTCACACCAGAAGACCTTGTAATAGACAAGACATACCTCTTTGATGTTTTTTCTAGTTCTTCTAGAGTAGTCAATTGCGTTTCTAGACAATCAATACGAGTAGCCAGACCCGGATCATCACAGGCAACATTACCATCCCTGAAAGACTTGATAAGAATTCTTGCCTGTTTTTTAGCTGCAGCAACAGTACAGCTTTCATTTGATTTACATTCTGTTGTCATATGAAATATTTTAATTTTCCAAAAAATTATACCTCACAAAAATAAAAAACCAACTACGTTTGTAGTTGGTTTTTTATTTTATCTACGCCGAAACAAGCGCAATAGAAACCTTAAAAATAAATGAATACAGACGAATATCAAAATAATCATCAAAAAAATATTTGAAAAAATAGTTTCAAAAAAGCACAATACCCAAATATACATCTGCAAGATCCAGTACTTCACACCCTTTCCAGACGACACCAATTGGAGTGATTCCGAAGCCGCAATTTCAGTAGCATCGCCCAGCGAAGCAATCTCGACATCAAGATCCCTATCTGCTGTAGACCCCCCGGCAGCTTCTTCAGTTGTGTTTTTATTTACTGAATCCTGCTGTAGAACCTGAACCCTCTCTAGCTCAGTAGATAAACCTGGTACGACCGACTCCTGAATACTTTTCAGTGGACCCGTTACATATGTTTCCACCTGAGGATAATCTTCATTTATACGGTTAATAATTGAAGGAGTTGTTATAGATGAATTAAACTCATTAGTATTCGACGAAATCAAATCATCAGAATCATCAGAATCATCAGAATCATCAGAATCATCAGAATCATCAGAATCATCAGA
>CAZQWK010000002.1:20213-26430 GCA_964597245.1 uncultured Candidatus Saccharibacteria bacterium
ATCATCATTATTTTGACCAAATAATACGTTTCCTAGTGCCAAAATCTTGGCCTCAATAGTCTCCGTAAACCCTTCTGGTTCATCTCTAGCTGCAGGATTATCATCAGGATTCAAGCTATCTGTTTGAGCAATAATCTCTTCCTCATCTGAAAAACCATCATTGTCATCATCCAAATCAACCCTATCGCCGATATCATCACCATCAGTATCCACATCAACAGAGACAGAACGGTCTGCCAAAATCACACGTGGAGTCACGGAGACGACAGCATCACCGCTACCAGTTTGCGCACCCCGAATAACTGCAGAATAATTATGTGCACCCGAATACATTACAGTATCAATCCACAACTCAGTAATAGAATTATTTCTAGCAGTAAATTTTTTTTCACCTAGCAGTAGATCATTTCGATAAAATTCAACAACCCCATACACCTCTTCACCAGAATTATTCTGCAATGCGGTATATACGCGCACCGTATCCCCATCAAAAAAATTTTCTTCTGAAAACCAGAGACCTTGAATGATTCCTGTATTTGAGATTGCATGCGCTGTAGGAGCAATAAAAAATACAGCCATAAATAAGCCACAAATTATTTCTTTCATGAGAAAGATTGTACCATAGACTATTATTTTTTTTAGAAAAAACCAACACTACTGTGCTGGTTTTGGCTCTAGTGTAATTAATGTAATTTCATTCCGTGTCCCAAATCGCATTTTTGGACCCAATGTACCGGTACCCTGATTTACATACAGGAACATGTCTCCGATTTCATATAACCCAGAAACATATTTATACCGCAATGATACCAACCATCCCATTGGCCAGATTTGCCCATTATGAGTATGCCCCGACAACATCAAATCTGCACCCAAATCTGAAGCACGATGAACCTCCTCGGTAATTGGTTGATGGTCTAGAATAATCGTATAGCGATCAGGATTAATGCCACCCACCTGCGATACTACCCAATCAACAGCATGCAAGTCGTTAACACCAATAATATCTAACTCATCTTCAATAACTCTTGTGTCATCAATGAGATTGATCGGACTACCCACCAACACCTTCTCCAGGGTTCCTTCTGGTAAATCATATTCGTGATTTCCGGTAATAAGATAAATAGGATTTTCAATCAGAGAAAACGGTGCGATATTCTCTGGACCAACAAAAAACTCATCTATAAAATCACCCGTAATAACAACAAACTCAGCAGGTAACTCTTGAATCATATCAACAACTTTTTCTGCATGCCTGATACCCGTTGAACCTGCATGTAAATCAGTAATATGAACAAATGTATATGGTCGCGTAATATGATTTGCTGGCAAGGTGATCTCCTTCACAAATACATACTGACCATTAACATACGAAGCCATACTTGTCAGAAATGTGATCCCAACAATAGCATAAAAAATAATACTCCGTGAGATCTTAAATATTTTTTGGGTAGCGAATCCGAGAACCGTAAACACAAACAATGCCATCCCAATGATTAACCAATAGTAAGATAGAGGTTTGAGTATCTGATACCACAATACCGAACCTTCTGACTCAAATATGCGAGTAGCCCCAAAGAGAGAAATAAATAAAACAGGCGGAGCTATAAACCACAATGCGTGTTTATTTTTTCTCAATGCGGCTAAATACCAAATAGGCCACCCAAAAATAACACAGGTAACAACAATTACCAAAATTAAAAACAAATTCATACCATGCAGTGTACCATGAATAGAAAATCATTTAATGAACACACACCAAAAAGAAAGGGGGTTGTTTTGACCATACCACTTGTAATAAGCACCAAAACAGCATAAAATAAAAAACCATACGGAGATGTGTCTGAGCGGTTTAAGGTGCACCCTTGGAAAGGGTGTGTGGGCTAATCCCCACCGCAGGTTCGAATCCTGTCATCTCCGCGAGTTAAAAAATAAACACGAAGGTGTTTATTTTTGTTTACGAGCGAGAGAAGATGGGATTCGAAAAGAGTTTCGTGCGAAGCCTAAATTGAGCTTGTGAAATTTAGTACGAAACGACGCGGTCAGGACGATGAGATATTTAAAGAATCTTTGATTCGTAGAAATATCCAGAGAGATGACAGAACCCTGTCATCTCCACCAAGACTCCGTTGTATCGGAGCAACCCAAAAACCCTATACAATTGCATGGGGTTTTTAACTTAATAATTGAGAAATCAGAATAGGGATATTATTTTATATCTTCAAATTTTATACCCAGCGTATTTTCTACAAAGAGTATATACTTCACGATATCTTCTTCTATCTCTGTTGCTTTTTGAAGGTTGTCCGTAATTAGTTTATTAATTTGATCTATAGTCTTGTCGCTATTAATAAAATTGTGGGTTATTTCGTTTCTTATTTCTTTTAGATCGTATGCTGAGTTCATTAATACACTTAACTGGCTGTCTTTTTGCTCTCGTATCTTAGCTATTGTCTGTCCCATTGAATATCCTTCAATTTTAGAAGTATCCAAGGAATCTTTCTTGTATGGCAAGTGTAGCAATATAAACTTCAATCCGAATTCTATAAATTGACACTTTAATAAAAAAGCAGGAACAAGCATCTTTTCATTACCCAACAAGGCTGTCATTACATCTTCTAGATAATTAGAATGTTTTGACCATTGGTATAATTTATTTTTTGTTCTGTATTGCACCACCTTAACATGAGTTTCCTCTATTCCGTTTTGGTCATGCTTAACTTCTGTACTAATTTCGTCAAATTCCTCACCTTCCGTAATTACTGATTTAGTATAAGTATATTTTTTAGTTATTTTCATAGAAATAGTATATCACTACAAATATCTTTATAAATTATTTTCTTACCCTCCACCCACGTACCTCACTCTTGATATACAAATATTCCCCTTGAAAACTTACAGTACGTCACCTAGCGAGCACTTAACCCGAGTGACTCGCATATACTAAATCCCCTGAATTCTTTTCAGGGGATTTAGTATGGTCTGGTAGTGAGAAATTTTCGTCGGATTCATACCTGCATGTTAAATATAATTAAATGCTTTGGTTGTTTTTATTTAAGACTCTGCAGATGAATATATATTCAAAAAAACACGTCAAGATGTTTTTATTACCCCCAACAAAGATGAATACCTAAAAAATAAAAGCCACCCGGTAAAAACCAAAGGTGGCTAAATAAAATAACTGCTACATAAATCTCTAATAAAATAATACCTGATTATGGATTAAAAGCAATCAAGTAATATTACAGATCCATTTCTTTCAGTAATTGAATACGTAATTCAGCTGGAGGGTGGGTGTTGAATAATCGGTTTACATAGGTTGCTGCCCTCTTGAACCCAAAAGGATTGGCAATGAACATATGCGCAGTTGCATGATTTGCATTACGCATTTTTTTTGGATAATGGTGGATTTTTTCCAAAGCACTCGCCAAGCCTTTTGGATAGCGAGTAATCATTGCTCCAGTTGCATCGGCCAAAAGCTCTCGTTTTCTGGAAATAGCCATGCGAATAAGGGTCCCTACTACCGGCATCAAGAGAGCAAGAACAAGACCTACAATCAAAACTAGCGCATTTCCACCTCCAGTACCAGAGTCGGAACGAGAATCCCCAAAGATGCTTCCTCTCAGAAGAATATCTGAGGCAGCCGTAATCATACCAACCAACACAACAGAGACCGTAGCTATTAGCATGTCGTTGTTACCAATATGAGCTAATTCATGAGCAATAACCCCCTCTAGCTCTTTTTTTTCTAAAATTTCTAGTAGTCCCGTTGTCACGGCAACAACAGCATTTTTTTTATTCCGACCGGTCGCAAAAGCATTTGGGGCATTATCATGGATAATGTACACCTTTGGTTTTGGTAATCCTGCTGTGATAGAAAGATTCTCAACAATACGATGTAGCTCTGGGGCCTGCTTAAAACTCACCTCTTCGGCCTTTGTCATGGCAATAACAGACTTATCAGAAAACCAATATGCCCAAATATTCATAACAACCGAGGCAATAATGGATCCATATAAAATAATAGGATTATTTAAATAATGGCTCAAAAGATAACCAAGAGCAATAACTATCCCGAAAAAAAATGACATGAGTAGCCATGTTTTTATTTTGTTTGTTTTTTGGTGAGTATAAAAATTAGACATAGAGCCATATTAACAAAAAAAGAGGTGCCAACAAAGAAAAAATTAAAACCACTGCATTACGCAATGGTTTATTTATTAATTCATTGAACAATAACTATTACACCGTTTTGGTCCCATATTTCCCAGCCAGGAAGGATAAGAACAAATGAATCTTTCATATATAAATTATTTGCCCTGGCTATATCGTAACTTTTTTCCTGAAAATATTTATATAATGTATCTCCTTTTTGGAAGGTTGCTATTTTTTTGAAATTAGTATTTGTTTTTTCGTTTTCGTTTTCGTTTTCGTTTTCGTGTATTTTAAGGTTGTTTTTTTTGCTGTCTAACATAGTTAGTTCTAAGTTTTTTAATTCTTTATCTGCATGCATAGAAACCGCATATTCTTCAAGGTTTAAATAACCAGAACAAGAACTCAAAAAAAATAAAAAGGAAATGATAGTAAATAATGCTTTCATGAGGGTAAAATATTAATTTGTATGTTTATAAAAATACTACTATCTTTTGTAAAAAATAAAACACTCTCAATGGAGTGTTTTAAAAAGAAACTTTTACAGGTTCTTTTTCTACTGATCCCTCTTCTAGCTCAAAGAACTCGCGTGAACCGAAACCAAACATCGAAGCAAATATGTTCGCAGGAAAAGATTGAACTGCAATATTTAAATCACGAACATTTGCATTGTAAAACCGGCGAGCTGCCTGAATTTTATCCTCTGTATCAGTAAGCTCAGCTTGTAACTCTGAGAAGTTTTGATTCGCTTTTAGGTCTGGGTAAGCCTCAGCAACCGCCATCAGACGACCAAGAGCTCCTGACAACCCAGACTGAGTAGCAGCGAAAGTGGCCATTTGCTCTGATGTTACATTTGAGACATCGATACTTGCAGAAGTAGCTTTCGATCGAGCCTCTAGGACAGCGGTTAGGGTTTCTTTTTCGTGACTCGTATATCCCTTAACTGTTTCGATCAGATTAGGAATCAGATCATACCGACGTTTTAATTGAACATCGATATCTGCCCAGGCTTCATCAGTACGAACGCGTAACTTGATAAGGCGGTTATATAGACCAACAGCAAAAACAACAATAGCTGCAAAAATAATTAATATAGTAGTAAAAGTAGACATAATAATTGTAAATATTTAATACGTAGAAATTATATCAAAAAAATAATTATTTGTAGAGAAAAAACCCTTAAGAAGGGTTTTTTTCTATCTGATCCACAGAAGTAAATATAGTTAACAACGGCGATGCTAGGAATACAGAAGAATAAGTTCCAACAATCGTACCTAATAACAAAACAAGAGATAAATTCTGAGTAGCCTCTGGCCCAAAATAATACAGAGCAAATAGTACCACCACCAAGGTTAGCGAGGTTAATACAGAACGAGTGATTGTCGATGAAACCGCACGGTCAACAATCAAATCAAATTTCTGACCGAGGTCCTTCTCTTGATTTTCAGATAATAGCTCTCTAATTCGGTCGAACACAACAATAGTATCATTCACAGAAAGACCCAAAATAGAAAGTAGACCGACAACGTAGAGCGCATCAACCTCAATACCAAGCAAGGTCAAAATACCAATAGGAATAATAAGGTCATGGATCAGTGCAATCACTGCAACCAAACCATACCTCCAAGAGGAAACTGGACGAGAAACCTGCCGAAAAGCATATGCGACAAAAAGAACAATCCCCACAGAAACAGTAATTAATGCATAGAGAGCCTTTGTCCGTAATTGGTCACCAATCGAAGGACCAATCGAATTAAATCGATTTACGGACACACCTGCCCTATCAATATCTAGTACATCAACAAGCTCCTGACGCTGAAGCTCTGAAAGAGCCTGGGTTTTTATTAAGTAACCACTAGCCCCAAAAGGCTGAACGCTATCGTTTTCAATACCCAAGACAGCTACGCTGCTTTGGATTTTTTCAATATCAGGGAGAACATCGTAGGATACCTCCAGAACAGACCCTCCCGTAAACTCGATACCATAATCAAACCCACGGAAAACCACCACCAAAATAGAGGCGAGGACCAGAAATACAGAAATACCAATAAAATATTTTTTATAC
>CAZQWK010000003.1:0-21249 GCA_964597245.1 uncultured Candidatus Saccharibacteria bacterium
ATTATATGCGACATTAGTATGCTTGATTAAATCATAGTATACTAATATCAATTATGGCTGATATTAAAAAATATACAGGTCCACGCACTCAGGACTTTATACCCGTAAAAGAAATCCGGGATGGAATTGTGGTTCTCGAAGATGGAAGTTTGCGCGCAGTGCTCCTAGCCTCGGCAATCAACATTGCCCTAAAATCACCCGACGAGCAACAGGCAGTGATTATGCAATTTCAAGGGTTTCTAAACTCACTAGAATTTCCTATCCAAATATCAATACAATCCCGACGCTACGATATCAAGCCCTACCTATTAACCCTTGAAAGACGAATCGAACAACAGACAGAAGAATTGCTTCGACTACAAACACAGGAATATATAGAATTCATTAAATGGTTTACCGATTCAGTAAACATCATGTCGAAAAAATTCTATGTCGTAATCCCATATACAGGTAGTGCGTTCAGCTCATCATCGAACAACAAGAGCCTCTTCTCTCAGCTTTTTGGAGGAGGTAGCAAAAAAACCTTCCAAGAAGAGTCTGCAAAATTCGAAGAGCAACGTAGTCAACTAGAACAACGTATTGCAATTGTAAAATCAGGATTGTCTCAATTTGGTGTTCGATCTGAACAGCTAAATACCGAACAATCTATTGAAGTTTTCTATAACATGTTTAACCCCGGAGAAACACACCGAAACATTCCAAAACTGCAATAGTAAAAAACACAACCCTATTTATAGAGTTGTGTTTTCTCTTAACTCTTGAAAAGAAATGCCGTATAATAGAATCAATATGCGCAGCAAGCTCAAAAAAATAAAAAACATAATACATGTATTATGCATTCTCCTGATAATAATCGCTCCGAACACCTCGAATGCCCAAAAGCGATATAATGCCGATGATATTAGCGCAGATATTTTCCCTAAAATACCAGGCCCTCTTGAATCAGTAGACATTAAACTAACGAGCTATAGTTTCAACCTAAATAACTATTACATCACTTGGTTTAGAAACGGAGAAGAAATCGTCTCAGGGTTTGGGGAACGAGAAATAACCTTTACCACCGGAAAAACCGGGGAAATAACAGGTATTACTGCACTCATTGACTACGAAAATCAAATTATCCGAAAAGAGTTCCAATTTGCACCATCGCAGGTTGATCTATTATGGGAAGTTTCTGATGCATACACCCCTCCATTCTACAAAGGGAAACCTCTTCCAATTAAACAATCAGACATTAAAATCACAGCGATTCCTGAGACGCTCCTCATTGAGCCATCAGATGCGCCCAACCTTATCTACTATTGGGATCGTAATTACTCTCGGCAGGTTTCCGATTCAGGATTCGGAAAACAATCACTGGAGATCACAGCAGACCCCCTAGGAGTCGAAGAAAAGATTACCGTAACAACCAACGACCGAAGAGAAAACTCATTCGCAACCCATACCATCGACATTCCTACAGATACCCATCAAACAGACGTTCTCTTTTATGAAATAGATAATGAAGGTCGCGTTATGACAAACAAAGCTCTAAATACACACGGAGTAGTGGATGGCACCGAGATTCGTTTTGGATTTTTCCCACTAAATATATCCAGCATAAAGAAAAATTTTGTTGATCTATTTGTTGGATGGAATATTAATGGATCTGAAATTGCCCCACAAGATTTTGATAAACAGAATGAATTATATATCTCGTCCGGCGGACAATCAGGAACGACAACAATAGGTCTCGTTCTCGAAGGAATCGAGAAACTACTCCAAACATCAAATACCAATATTGATATAATATTTACAAACTAAAATACATACTTATGGTATGTATTTTCTTTATAAAGATGATTAAACATACTATAATCAAATCATGAAATCTATTTTAAAATTCTTATTTTTTGTTTTCGCATCTCTTTTTTTCACAAACGGAATCAATACAAGTGCACAGACCGTAGATCAAGAATGCCGAATTTCTGATATTAAATTTTCTTATACAGGAACTCTCTCTGAAACAACCCCAGTAAAACTCACCATTACTCCTGACCCGGAAACACCGGCGTGCCAACAATACGGAAACCCATTTTCTATTAGAATAATAGAGTCAACACGTGTCGACGATACAATTTACGAAAAAGGTAGCTCTGTATTTAAGACCGACGGCTCTCCGTTTGTTTTAGATTTCCTACCAGGAAATGAATTCTGCTACAGCGACGATGCTTGTAATCTTTACGTTACAGCATCCATAGAAAACATCTCCTCAAATGGTAGAGGTGGGGCCAATGTATCACGAAACACAATACACTCCTCAGACCCAGAAGAGCCAACAGGTATATTTACAAACCAACAAATAGCACAACAGGCACAACTAAGCTTCACCCCACAAAACACACCAAAAAAATTTCAACTAAATAATATACAGCTCTCAGACGAAGAAGAGTCTTCTTGTCGAATTGGAAACATCGAATGGGATCTATCAGAAATAACAAATAAAGATCAGCTAATTGATAGCGGTAAACCAGTTAATCTACATATAGACACCAGAGAGTGTATCGGAAAAAACATTGAGATAAGAATCATAGAGGTTGATGAACTATTTGGTAGTAGATTCTGGGAATCAGAAGCAGAGGTGGCAGAAAACATTATTATTAAAAATGACAGAATTACTAGCACCTATATACCCGGAGAAACCAATTGTGACATAGATACTGACGAAGACGACTGTAAAATAGCCGCTGCAGTAACAGTGACCCTTAAAAACACTTGTGCTCGGAACGAAAACAACTGTGAATTAAAAAAATACACAGAAGCAGATGAATACCTAACATATAACTGCAACAAAGAATACGTCAGTGTCAGCACCAGTCGAAATAGTAGCTCAACAAACGAAACACCACAAACAGTTTGTAACAAAGAGTGGAACACAGAAGACATCGAGGGTGTTACCAGAGTAAATTCAAACGGCACACCGATAGCCGTAGGAACAACCTCTGAATATGATCCAGATAACCCTTGTTTTACCAATAGTGCCGATGGATACGATGAGGATTGTTATGAGCTCCTAGCTCCGATTCCAGGAATCGAATCGATAGGAGGAACCACCGAAGATGACGGTAGGCAAACATTAGATACCAGTAATGTATCCATTGGAGATTACATAAATTTCATATTCAACACAGCACTGGGTGTAGTAATGGTATTGTCAGTAATTATGATTGTTGTAGCAGGTGTAGAGTACATGACATCAGAGGCGATTTATACAAAAGGAGCAGCAAAAGGAAAAATTGTAAACGCGGTAATGGGATTACTCTTGTCACTAGGTATCTATACGATATTACATACCATTAACCCGCAACTATTAGAGGTAAACTTTGCAAGGGATTTCAAGGCAAAAATTAGTTTTATAGAAGGAGACGGTGGTTTTGAAATACACCAAGAAACAATAACAGGTATCCCCTCGAATACCCTTTGTAGTGAATTTAAAACAATTAAACAAAATGGTGTTGGTTTCACAAACTCATTTGATGTATGTTCTGATGCAGTATCAGATACGGAAAAATTACTGGCTGCAGCGGCAGCTGATAATATATATCTAGCACCAACTGGGGCACGACACCCTAGCCAACAAATAGAATTACGTAAACAAAACTGTGGATCAACCTACTATGATATATATGAAAAACCATCTGGCGAATGTAGCCCCCCGACAGCAAAACCAGGAACCTCCAATCATGAATCAGGTAGAGCTCTAGACTTTAGATGCGTTGTTGAGGGGCAGATATGGATCCAAGGCTTTGTAAATGTTCACGAAGGGAATACTAATGGAACAAAGCGGGAGTGGACCCGTAGTTGCTGGAATTGGTTAAAAGAAAATGCTTCAAAATATGGTTATACAGGTATCACAAGCGAAAACTGGCACTGGAACTATACTAAATAAAAAACAGCACATGCTGTTTTTTATTTTCTCTCTGCATAAAATATCGTATACTAGAAACAACTCATGAAACTCGACTATAGAAAAATTATTTGGGTGATTATCATTATTCTATTAATCATGCTTGGTATTGGATGGTGGTGGTTTAGTACCCAAGAAACACAGACGGATACAGAGAACGACACCAATACCAACCTATTCCCATTCGGAGAATTTACAGGAGGTATTGGGTCACCAGATTTCGGATCACAGGGAACCCTCGATGATTCAGAAAACATCTCTACCCAAGAAACAGAAGATGTATCCGAGAATACTGTTACCAGCGCAGGGCCAAAACTCAGACAGGTTACCTTTGTACCAACCGGTGGATTTATGCCGATCATGCGAACAGAGGAGCGGGAGATATCAGATATCAGCATTGATGAGAACGGGAACACACTACAAACAACCCGAATCATTGAGGTTGCAAATCATTATGTTCGCCACAGCACTATTGAAAACGCTGATATATACGAAACACATGTAACACCAGAATCACTAGAAACAGAGATTGTAGTAAACAACTTTATCCCTAACGCAGAGCACGCATATTTCTCTCGATCAGGAGATCAGGTTATTTTCCAATACTGGAATAATCAGGAGAATATTCCTGAAAGCTACCTAGGGAAAATCACCCCTTTAGAAATGATCATTGAACCATGTCCATTTTCATTTGACCCAGTGGCATTAGATGACAAAGGAGATAACGTCTATGAAATTCACGAATTCCTCAACCGAGTTCCTCAGACACAAATAGCACGATCAGGACCAAACTCACCAGGGAACGAAACATCACTGGCAGTAACAGCAACTATTACTGCGATTAAAAACTTCCAAAGCATCCACCAGATCGATATTGATGGAGCTATTGGACCATCAACCAAAGGTAAAATGCAGGAGGTGTGTAATGAGCAACAGGAATCCATGGCAAAAAAAATATTCAGTGAACAGGATCGAAAATATAGCCTATCTGGTTACTTCCTACCAAAAAACATCACAAGCATTAGCACAAGCCCACTGGAAAATATAGTTTTCTACATCCAAGACTACACCGATGGAGTGCGAGGGGTCTTGCAAGATCTTGTGACCGATACTCAAAATGTTATTTTTGAATCACCCTTCACCGAATGGAGTAGCTCATGGAATAGCAAAGAGTCTATAGAATTGTACACGCGACCAAGCTATGCAGCAAAAGGGTTTAGCTATCAACTAGATACTGTCACAGGAAGGTATTTCAAATCACTAGAAGAAAAATCAGGACTAACGACATTGCCAAGCGCAGATAACAGTAAATTATTTACCATGGAAATCTTCAACAACGGAGTAAGAAATGCTATCTACGACAGAAACACCAATCGTACCATCCCAACCAGCCTACAAACACTCACCGATAAATGTGTATGGGCTAATGACAACATCCACATATACTGTGCGGTACCAGATGCATTAGGGTATGGCCCTGAATATCCGGATACCTGGTATCAGGGGATAGAATCCTATAGTGATTCGCTATGGAGAATTAATACAGAAACACGAGAAGAAGAACTTATTGAAGATATTGTAAATAATTACGGTGAATCAATTGATGTTGAAAAAATTCTCATTGACGGAAAGGATAATTACCTATACTTCCTCGATAAACACTCTGAATTTTTGTGGAGCTACCGACTAGAAAACTTTTAAAAACAATAGAACATTCTATTGTTTTTTTGTTACCCAAAAAGAGAATTCAATCTCTCCCTAAAAAGTATTTTCTGACTTTAATTATTAGTACGACTTTAGTATAATGAACACATGTCAATTCTATCAGAGCTTCTTGGTCAAAAAACAGAAGATACAAAAACAAACAAACACAAAACAGCAGTCCCTGTACTACCAGGTGAAATTTACAAAACAGCAAAGCTACAGCTACAGGATATCTTGGCTCCAGCTGCACTAGAGATTAGCTCTAAATCAATCAAGATTGCCGGAAAAACATCACGAACCTTCTTTGTGATGTCTTACCCTCGATTTCTTACTGATGGATGGTTGGCCCCAATTGTAAATCTGGACAAGGTTTTTGATGTTGGTATTCATGTACACCCAATTCCTACCGAAAAAATCCTCTCTGAGTTCAAGAAAAAAGTAGCCGAAGTTCAGTCGCAGATTAATACACGAGAATCAAAAGGTTTAGTACGAGATCCAATCCTGGATACTGCATATAGAGACCTCGAGCAGCTGCGTGACTCTCTACAACAAGCACAAGAAAAAATCTTTTCTGTTGGTTTATACATCACCATCTACGCAGACGATGAAGATGAGCTCTTTAAATCAGAAAATCAAATTCGGTCACTACTAGAATCAAAACTCATCTATCTAAAACCAGCACTCTTTCAGCAAATTGAAGGTTTCATGTCGGTCTCCCCAATCGGACAAGACAAGCTACAGGTCCACACAAAACTAAACACAGGACCAGTATCATCATTCTTTCCATTTATCTCCTCAGAACTAACAGACAACAAGGGAATCCTCTATGGTATTAATAGACACAACTCTGGATTAATTATTTTTGACCGATATTCACTACCGAACTACAACTCGGTTACATTTGCGACATCTGGGGCCGGTAAGTCGTATGCGACAAAACTTGAAATCCTCAGAACCATGATGTTTGATACCGAAGTTATTATTATTGACCCAGAGCGAGAATATGAATATCTAGCTGAGGCTGTTGGTGGTAGATACTTTAATATCTCACTATCTTCAGAACACCATATTAACCCCTTCGATGTCCCAGAACCACTATCAGATGAAGACCCTGCGGATGTACTACGAACTCATATTATTCACCTTGTTGGTTTGTTCCGAATTATGCTAGGAGGACTTACCCCCGAAGAAGATTCGGTGGTAGATAGAGCTATTACTGAGACATATGCCCTCAAAGACATCACACCCAACTCAAACTATCAACATGTTGAACCGCCTCTTATGTCTGATTTTGAAATGGTATTATCCTCGATGGAGAATAGTGAATCCTTGCTTACTCGACTAACAAAATATACACGTGGTACCTGGGCAGGATTTATCAACAAACCATCAAACGTTGACATCAACAAAAAACTCGTTGTCTTTTCTATTCGAGACATGGAGGACGACCTAAAACCAGCTGCCATGTATATCATCACTCAGTTTATCTGGAATGCTGTACGTAAAAACATCAAAAAACGACTTCTTGTTGTAGATGAGGCCTGGTGGATGATGAAATCTGACGACACAGCATCATTCCTGTTTATGATTGCAAAACGTGGGCGTAAATACTTCCTTGGTCTTTCGACCATTACCCAAGATGTTGGTGACTTTATTAAATCAAAATACGGAATCCCCATTGTAACCAACTCCTCAATGCAACTACTCCTAAAGCAGTCGCCAAGTTCAGTTGATGGCTTACAGGAAATTTTCCGCCTTACTGACGAGGAAAAATATCTCTTGATTGAATCTGGTGTAGGTGAAGGTATCTTCTTTGCAGGACTAAAACACGTTGCAATTAAAATTATTGCCTCGTATACCGAAGATCAAATCATTACCTCTGACCCAGCTCAAGTAATGTCGATCAAAAAAGCAAAAGAAGAGTTAAAAATGAACAACGAAGAAAACCAATTCATAAATTAAAAAACCTCCATGAGGTTTTTTAATTTATCTACATCTATACCCAAAACACACAGAAGAATAAAACCCTAACCATCTTTTCGAGATATCACTAACCTACGATCCCCTAGTTCACCCACCGAACAAGAGGACACCTTCTTATTTCGTTTCACATAAGAATGAATCAACATTCGCTGATAGGCATTAAGATAATCAAATTCATAAGGTTTATTAAAATGTAAAACCCTATCAATAGCCATTTGTGCCTTGGACTTGGTTTCATTGATTAAATCAATTTCACGCTGATTAATATCAATAATAATGTTTTTATAGCAGTGAAATTTTTTCTTACACATCTCCTGAAAAACAACAGAAACAGCTCTGAGTAACTCAGCATTATTATCATAAAAAACAACTTCTAAATTACCCGATACACGTACACTTAGTATCACCAAAGAAAGATCCGCATCAGTAATGCAGCGTATATCCTTAAAAACAAAACCTCCTTTTCCCAAAAAGACACCTAGTTCTTTTGTTATTTTATCTATATCCATATTGTACATTATAAATCAAGCAAAAATAAAAACCGAAATGTTTTCAGTTTTTATTTTCTATTATTTACATTTAGCATATTTTGTACGATTTTTTCTTGTGCAAACATAAAAATATTTGAAGTAACAAAATACAAAGCCAAAGCTCCTCCAAAATTATAAGCAAATACAGTAATCATAGCAGGGAGCATAAATTTCATTAACTTTCCAACACCTGCCATCATTTTCTCTTGCTCGGTTGCACCTTCTGTAGACTTCATTTGTTGCATACCTGTTGATTGGGAGATATGAAGATATTGCGTAATCCCCGCAAGGACCGCTAATAATAAACTCTTTTCTGCCAAATTAATCCCGAGGAATTGAGTGTTGATAATCTCAGGAGCAGAGACAAATGAATACAAAAGGTCGATATCGACAATAAGTCCGTTTTGAAAAACGCGATATAGAGCAATAATAATGGGTAGTTGTACAAGCAACAACAGAAAACTCGAAAAAGGATTAATACCTTCCTTGCGATACAGCTCAAGTGTTTTTTGAGCCTGTTCTTGCTTGTCAGTAATAGTATTCTTAATTTCATTCAGCTGAGGCTGAAGTTTTTTGGTTTTAATTTGTGTCTTAACAGACTTATAAGACAAAGGGGAAATAATTAACCGAACGATTATCGTTAAGATAATAACAGCAATAAATAATGAGTGATTAGGTAATATATCTACTACGAAGAATAGTGTGTTGTAGATAGGTTTATAAAATAACATATTCCAAAGTGTAAGCATGGAATAGATAATAACATAAATTAAAATAAACAGTGTATTAAAAAAACAATCGACGAATAGTAGATTGTTATTTTCTTTGCGGTCTCATAGATCTCAAAAGACCAGACAACTCCTTCTTAACTTGATCAAACGTATCAACATCTTTCTGCACCCAGATAATCACAGCAAAACTATTAGCAAAACCCTCTTCTTGAGATAACTCACGAATTGCATGCATTATCATTCTTTTTATATAATTTCGATCCGTACGCTTTTTGTATCTTTTTTTAGGAACAACTACAGAAACCTGTAGTTGTTTACTAGAAACAAAAGAGGCCCTGAAAAGAGAATTATATTTTTTTCTACCTGTCTTAAAAATACGAGTAAATAAAACAGAAGAAATTCGTTGATCTTTGGGAAACATATATATTTTATAATAAAAAAATCTCTCAAGGAGAGATTATACAGTTAACTGAGAACGTCCCTTTCGACGACGCGATAGAAGTGTTGCTCGTCCACCTGCTGTTTTCATACGAGCAAGGAAACCATGGACTTTTTTCATCTTACGATTTTTTCGTTTTCGAAGTGTTTGTGATTTAGCTGCCATAATTATATAGTCTTACCTAATAAAATAATGATATCAATAGTACATGAAGTTATAAATTAAGCAAGATAAAGATAACCACAATCGAAACACCTTTTCCACAGCCTACAGGCTAAATATTAAAGTTTTCCATTTTTTCCACATTGATTTATAATAAGACATAATCTTATGAATACAGCAGAAAAAATTTGGAAAAATGTACTTACCGAAGTTGAACTAGAAATATCTCGACCTAACTTTAACACCTGGTTCAAAAAAACTTTCCCCATCAACATAGAAGACAATGTCTTTTACGTAGGTGTCCCTAACGAATTCAATAAGGAATGGCTATATACCAAATTCAACGAAATGATCCTCGAAAAAATCAGAAAGATTAACGAAGATATTACTCATGTTGAATATGTTGTTCGTAGAAAAAACCAACCAACAGAAACTCAAACAGAAGATACCCAACCTAAAAAAACAAATACACACAAAACGAACACACTCCCTCTGGAAAAAGTTAAAATCAACAAAGACAACAACCTTAACCAAAAATACTCCTTTCACTCATTTGTTGTCGGTCCGTTCAACGAACTAGCCTATTCAGCTTCACAGGCGATTATCAAAAAACCAGCTGTGTATAACCCTCTATTTATATATGGATCAACAGGACTAGGAAAAACGCACCTTATCCAAGCAACAGGTAACAAGATAAACAATGAGTACGCGAACCTAAATATCTTTTACACCAGCTCAGAAAAATTCTCTCAGGATTACGTTAATGCCCTAAAAAATAATTCAGTTAATTCGTTTAAAAATAAATACAGAGCATATGATGTATTTATCATGGACGACATTCAGTTCTTCTCAGGAAAAGAAAAACTACAGGAAGAGCTATTTCACCTCTTTAATGCACTCTACGACAAAGGAAAGCAGATTATATTTTCTTCCGACAAACACCCAAACTATATTATTGGACTAGAAGATAGACTAAGATCTCGTTTCTCAGCAGGAATGATTGTCGATGTCACGAAACCCAATTATGAATCTCGGGCTGCCCTACTAAAAACAAAAGCAACCCAGAAAAGAATGCCTATTAGCGATGAGGTTATTGACTACATTGCATCAAACATAGAAGGAAACATTCGGGAACTCGAAGGAATCCTAAATGCTATCAGTATACAAACTGAACTTCACGGGCGAAAGGTCTCTATAAACGAAGTAAAGGGGCTTATTAAAAACAACATTAAACCCAAAAAACATCTTTCAACCGAAGAAATTATTAGAGCGGTAGCTGGGTTCTACAAGACACCAGTAGAACAAATTTACGAAAAAACAAGAAAAAAAGAAATTGTATCTGTGCGGCAAATAGTGATGTATATACTACGCGAATACTTTAATGTCTCTTATCCAGCCATTGGTAAGGAAATTGGTGGACGAGACCACACAACAGTCATGCACTCGTATGAAAAAATCAAAGACAGACTACAAGAAGAACCCAATCTTCAAAAAGAAATCGAACAACTAAAAGCCGTTCTTGATGTGTAAAAAACTGCACATAACTCAAAAATAAAGATGTAGACAATTAGAACCTTATACACAATAAACAAAGATTAGGTCATTTATCCATATCTTCTTCAGAATAAAATCAGCTTTTTACCAACAAGAAAAAACCTAAAAAATCATTACAACGCAACAAAAAACAAACCAATCCACATTATCAACAGCCCTAATAACAATAATAATTTTTTAATAAATAATTATTTAAATATTACCTATGAAAGTAGAAACAACCCTAGAGAAAATAAAAGATTCAGTATTACGTGTACAAAAGGTCTCTGCAAAAAACCTCAGTCTACCTATACTTGAAAATGTCCTTATTATTGCAAAAGACAATCAATTGATTTTTCGATCAACGAATCTACATGTTGGTGTCGAAATATCAATTCCAGTTAAGATTGAAATAGAAGGTGAAATTTCTGTGAGATTAGATGTCTTTGGTGCTATTATTAATAGTCTTGGAAATCAACACAAGGTTACCCTTGAGGTAAGAGACACTACTCTACATATAACAACAGAAACATCTACAA
The DNA here is from genome assembly GCA_964597245.1 of uncultured Candidatus Saccharibacteria bacterium. Classification (GTDB taxonomy): domain Bacteria; phylum Patescibacteriota; class Minisyncoccia; order Phycocordibacterales; family UBA1006; genus UBA1006. The sequence goes on from CAZQWK010000003.1 coordinate 11,568, forward strand.
TGGATATCAAATTATTTCCCCATTCAGATTTCCCAACTCTACCAACGGTAGACGAGCAAGATGGTTTTGATATCCAAATGCAGGATTTTATCGAGGGGGTTCGTTCTGTTGTATACAGTTCTTCTGTTTCGGAGATTAAGCCTGAGATATCATCTGTGTATATCTATAGTGAGAATAATGAATTGGTTTTTGTTGCGACCGACTCGTTTCGCTTGGCAGAGAAGCGTATTGTGATGGAGGGGGTTGTGGATTTTCCTGGGGTTATTGTTCCTGTGAAAAATATTAATGAGTGTGTAAAGATTTTTAGTGGGGTTTCTGGTTCTGTTTGTGTGAAGGTTGGTCAGAATCAAATTTCTATTGAGAACGATGAGATTTACTTCACCTCTCGTATTGTTGATGGGAATTATCCAGACTATAAACAGATTATACCCAGTCAATCAGATACTGAGGTTGTTATGCTGAAAGATGATATTATCCAGTCACTACGACTTATTAGTGTTTTTTCTGATAATTTTAATCAGATTTTACTGAAAACTAATGTTGGTGCTGGTACAGTGCATATCCACACTCGTAATACTGAGGTTGGAGAAAACGACACCTCTATTGATGCTGCAATTACCGGTGAGGGGATCGAGATGTATCTAAACCATAAATATCTTTCTGATTCTTTCTCTTCGATTTCTACTGACAGTATTTCTATTTCGTTTACTGAGAAGAATCGACCTTGCGTACTGCGTCCTGTTGGTGACCCTTCGTTCCTCTATTTGATAATGCCGATGAACCGATAATGTATGGATTTTAATATTCAGGATCATATACAGAAAATTAAAGAACGTGTTCTGTCTAGCGATCCTCAAAACAAGGAGGTTTTTGATGTTTTATCAAAATACTCATCGCATGTAACCTTGGATAGTTTTGTTGTAAAGGGTTCTCTTCTAAATCTAAATCAAGTGCACCCTATTCATAAAATTAAGATTAAGATGAAAAAAAACAGAATTATTAAGGATTTACGTCTACGAGATATTTATATTCGTGATATTCTGTAGCGTATGAGAGTTATTGCTATTGACCCCGGGTACGACCGGCTTGGTATTGCGGTTTTAGATAAAAAAAACAACAAAGAAGTGTTGGTCTACAGTGAGTGTTTTGAAACAAGTTCAAAAGATGATTTCAATAGTCGACTATATCAATTGGGTCAACGGGTTTATTCTGTTATTCAGGAGTATAAACCAAATTACATGGCAATTGAAACCTTGTTTTTTGCGCGCAACACCAAGACGGCGCTAAAAGTTAGTGAATCGCGTGGTGTTGTTATATTTCAGGCCTCATTGTTTGGTATTCCTATTTGTGAATACACCCCTAATCAAATCAAGTTGGCCGTGGCTGGATATGGCTCCGCTACAAAATCAGAGTTGTATACTATGACCTCAAGGCTTATTGATTTAGGGGATAAGAAAATGATTGACGATGAGGTTGATGCGATTGCTGTAGCTCTTACTTTTTTTGCAATACACCGTGCTTATGCGTAGGTGTATTTTTTTATTTTTATGTATAATAATTATATGTTTAGTGGTGGTAGTCAGGAATTAAGGTCTCATCGGGCTTTTTTAAAAAGACAAAGAAAAAAGGCAAGGGAGCACCGGCGCTACATGGATATGAGGCGTACTCAGAAAAAAAAATCTACAACCCAGAAGTTTGTAGGGGATAATCCTGCTCGCACTCTAACCTCCCGGAAAAGTGAGAATAATAGTATTTCATTTTTCAAGACATTAACTAATCGTTTTGTTTCTTTGGTTGTGTCTGTTGTTGGGTTTATTGGGTTGGGTTTAAAGAATATTTTTGGTGTTTATATACCTCAAACTTTTTCTTGGCTTAAAAAGGTTCTGCGCATCACGGTCTCTAGATGTATTGGTTTTGTGTTGATGTTGCAGCGGAAGATATATGATGTTTTTGGTTCTGGTGATTTATTAGACTCAACCATTTCTATGAAAAAAAATATGAAAAAAAAGAAAGAAAAAAAAGAAAAATCAGTTACAAGCGGGTTGAAAACTAAAAATAAAAAAAAGAAAACAGGTATTGTTTGGGTAAAACGTCTTTTCTGGTTGTTTTTTGCGCTTGCGTTGTTTGGTTTTGGTTTGTTTTTTGCATGGTTTTCTACATTGGAGATTCCTAGTCTTGAGAATTTTGAAAACAGAAAGATTTCTAATTCAACAAAAATTTACGACAAAACAGGAGAGATTTTGCTTTATGATATTCACGATAATATCAGAAGAACAGTGGTTGAATCAGAAGATATTAGTCAAAACGCCAAGGATGCCATTATCGCAATAGAGGATCATAATTTTTATGAGCATGATGGTGTTGTTTGGAAGTCAACAGCTCGCGCGGTTTTCCAGTCGATTATGACTAAATTAGGCCTATCTAATGCTGGTTTAGCTGGAGGGTCAACATTAACTCAGCAGGTGGTGAAAAATACTCTGCTTAATCGTGATAGGGTTATTTCTCGTAAGGTTAAGGAGTGGGTTCTGGCCTATAAAATTGAAAACCAACTAACAAAAGATCAAATTCTGGAGATTTATTTGAATGAGGCACCTTATGGTGGAACAATTTATGGTATTCAGGAGGCATCAACACGTTTCTTTGGGGTGCCTGCTTCTGAGGTATCTGTTGCTCAGTCGGCCTACTTGGCTGCGATTCCAAATGCGCCTACGTTCTATTCTCCTTATGGGCAAAATATTGAGGCTTTGGAGGATAGAAAAAATACAGTTTTACGAGAGATGCAGCGCTATGGTTTTATTAGTGAGAGTCAGTATAGAGATGCGCTCCTTGAGGATGTTGAGTTTCTTCCTGAAGAGGATGGGTTTGCAAAATCACTGCACTTTGTTCAGTTTATTCGGGCTCAGCTCGAAGATCGGTATGGGGTTGATGTGGTTGAGAACGGTGGCTTGCAGGTAATAACAACCTTGGATTACGAGCTACAACAAAAAGCCGAAGAAATTATTCGTAATCATGTTGAGGAGGTTGAGGAAGAATACAATGCATCAAATGCAGCTTTGGTTGCTATAGAAGCTGAGACGGGTCATATTATTAGTATGGTTGGTTCTCGGGATTATTTTGATACCGAAGATTTCGATGGGAACTTCAATGTTGCGCTATCTCCTCGTCAGCCAGGATCTTCTTTTAAGCCTTTTGCATATGCAGCAGCATTTGAAAAAGGGTACCTACCGGAAAGCACCCTGTTTGATACACAAACCCAGTTTAATACCCGTTGTGATGTTGATGATTTTAGTAGTCTGGATGGTTGTTATTCTCCAAAAAATTATGACTCAAAATTTGTAGGGCCAATGACCTTCCGTGATGCTCTTGCACAATCAAGAAACATTCCTGCTATAAAAGTAAATTATCTGGCCGGTGTTTCTAATGTAATTAAATTAGCAGAGGATTTTGGAATTACGTCCCTGACCGAGTCTCCGTCTTACTATGGTCTTGGTTTGGTTCTTGGTGGTGGCGAAGTTTCTTTATTTGAAATGACGAGCGCTTATACTGTTTTTGCAAATGATGGTCGTTATAGTGACCCAATCGGGATTCTAGAGGTATCAGATTTCGAGGGGAATATAATTGATAGTTTTGAATCTGACGACAGGCGTGTACTGGATCAAAATGCAGCTCGCATGGTTAATAGTGTTTTATCTGATAATGTTGCCCGAACACCTCTGTTTGGCCCACAGTCGTTTTTGTATTTTGGCGATAGAGATGTTGCTGCAAAAACAGGTACTACAAATGATAATCGTGATGCTTGGTTGATTGGATATACTCCTGAGGTTTCGGTTGGGGTGTGGACGGGAAATAATAACAACACTCCTATGGGGCGAGGGTCGTCTATTTCTGGAAAGCCATGGCGTCAATTTATGGATGAGGTTATGGAGGAGTACTCGTCGAATAAATCTTTTGGTGACTATGATTTACCTAATGGATTTTCTGGATACCCTAATATGATTCGAGGTGATTGGTATGGAGGGGAAGTGGTTACGATCGATACGGTTTCTGGTAAGCTTGCGACAGAATTTACGCCAGAGTCTACTCGGTTAGATGTGCCAATTCCAGACCCACATAATCTTTTGCATTGGATTAATAAAAATAACCCTCTTGTTCTTGATAGTTCTCGTTCTGATTCCCAATATGATCACTGGGAATATTCTGTACAGGAGTATGTTAATAATTATTTAAGCGAAATTATTAACATTAATTTCGAAATTCCAACTGAATATGATGATGTTCATACGGAGGGTGGAATTGTCGATTCTGTTGAGAATGATTTTGAATTTAGTATTCGTGGTATTTCTGATCAGGTGTATGGTTTTGATGATGAAATTGAAATATCTATACGAAGCTCTGATCGAGATGAAGATGAAATAGAAAAAATACAGATTTTTATTAATAATGCATTTGTTGCAAATATTAATAGCGAACCATTTGAGTATGTATTTACCCCATCTAATCTTCAGTATTTTGAAGAGGAAAACGTTCTTCGTGTAATAGTTGAAGATGAGGATGGTTTGACTGCCACCGAAGAAGAGATTTTTATTCTTGATTTTAGTTAAAAAAAGAAGAGTAATTACTCTTCTTTTTTTATTTTCTAGATTTATAATTGTGCTCCGTGATATACATCCTGAACATCATCATTTTCTTCTAGTAGAGAGATGAGTTCCATGAGTTGATCTTTGGTTTCTGAATCTAATTCCATTGGTGTATTTGGTTCCCAGTCACGATTTTCGTTTTGAGTAAAATTCCACGCGACTGAACCTTGTGATCCTAGTGATCCTCCATTTTTTGTAAGGGTGCTTTTGACTTCTTGGTTTGTTCTGTTTGTGTTGTCGGTGAGTCCTGTGATAATAATTCCAACCCCTCCTGGTCCATATGCTTCGTACATAACCGATGTTGTGTCTCCTGCCTCTGATGCTTTTTTGATAGCTCGTTCGACATTATCTTTTGGCATGTTTTCTTTGTATGCCTTTTTGATCGCTGCAGCTAGACCGGGTGCATTTACGTCTCCGTTTGATTTTTTTGCTTCAACTTGAATAAGTCGTACTAATTTTCCAAATACTTTTGCTTTTTTTGCATTGTTTTCTGCAATCTTTCCTTGTTTTTTATGTGATGATCCCATATATCATTATAGTAATCATGAACTATCGTTTAGGCAAGAATTTTGCTAAGATATTTTTATGTTTAAAAAAGGATTTACATTAATCGAATTGTTGGTGGTTGTTGCTATTATTGGGGTTTTGTCTTCTATGGTGATGTCGAGTTTGAATGATGCTCGAGATAGGGCGCGTTTGGCCAAGGTTCAAACTGATTTTAAACAAATCGAAAGGCTAATACTCGAGGCTCAACTAAATACAAATGAATATTTAAAAGATATTACGAATAGCGGATGTTCCTACTGCGCATGCTCTGCTACCTCTGGAGGTTTAGATTCATTAAGTTGTTCTGGTCGCTGGGAGGCATCAATAGATGCTATTGTTTTGGCAGCCGGAGAGGATGTTTCTGTTGCAGAAAGGTTCTATCGTGATCCATGGGGGTATCCATATTTACTTGATGAGAATGAGGGGGAATCGACTTGTGGCCGCCTTGATTATCTTAGGACAACTCGAGGAAATGATTCGTATACCGTACCTGATGTTTATACCTACTATCTTACAGCAACACAAACACAGTCTTGTGGTTAATATTTATTTTTATTAGGTATTTATATTTATTATCTGTATGCAAAAAAATAAAAAAGTTTTAGTTTAATTAAACTATTAGTTGGATAGATTGCAATTAGGGACACAGGGATCAGGGTTTATTTGCCCTTAATTCTAAATAAAAAAACACCAGGAGGTGTTTTTTTATTTGACAATATATTCTTTGTTGAAATGACTATATCCTTTTTCTGTGACGATACGACCTCGAGAAGTGAGCTCTATGAGACCTTGTTGAATAAGATATGGTTCAATAACTGATTCGATGGAGTCAATTTCTTCGTGGGTTGCTGTTGCGATAGTTTTTACACCAACGGGTCCACCATTAAATTTTTCAATAATCGTAAGAATAATGTCACGGTCTGTTTGCCGTAGTCCTATATTATCAATACCAATCATGGAAAGAGCCTCGAGAACTACCGATTGGCTAAGTTTTTGCTCATGAACTTCGGCGTAGTCACGAGCCCTTTTTAAGAAGTAGTTTGCTGTTCTTGGTGTGTAGCGACTGCGTCGCGCAATTTCCGAAACAGCTTCTGGTTCAATATCAATTAATAATTTATTCGCTGACTGTGCGATGATTTGTTCCATCTCCGCATGGGTGTAAAACTCTAATTTAAATACCCCACCAGAAAATCTTGATCGGAGTGGTGCTGATAGCATTGCGATCTTTGTAGTGGCTGCAATAAGTGTAAAGGGTGGTAGATCTAATTGAATAGTTCGTGCAGATGGACCTTTTCCTATAATAATATCGAGCACCCCAGATTCCATTGCTGGATAAAGAACTTCTTCGATATTTTTATTTAGTCGATGTATCTCATCAATGAATAAAATATCCCCGGTTGCCAGGTTTGTTAGGATACTCGCCAGATCACCTACTTTTTCAATTGCTGGCCCAGATGTTATTTTAATGTTTCGACCCATCTCTTTTGCTATTAGGTGTGATATTGTGGTCTTACCTAGTCCAGGTGGCCCGTAGAATAAAAGATGCTCTGGTTGCTGGTTTCTTTGTCTGGCCGCAGTCAGGAGTACATGTAGGTTTCTTTTTATGTTTTCTTGTCCGATATATTCATTCCAGCTATTTGGTCGTAATTGAGGGTCTAGAATTTGTGTAATTTTTGAGTCTGACATAATTAATAGTATATATTATTTTTATTTTTTTGTTGTGTATGTTTCTTTTTATAGGTATATAATACTTGACTTTTTTATGTTATTAACATATTATACACAACGTTTCTTGAGCTATATCAAGACTTGTGTTATATTTATTTCACAAGCAATTTTAAATAGTATTAAATATTGCTTGACAAAAAAATAAAACATGATAAATTATTAATATAACTTGGTTGTATATATAATTACATGGTTGAGAATATATATCTCTAAATAATCAGATCTCGCGAATTTGGCTCTGCGGATAGGAATAATTGGTACCCACCCTAGTAGTGGCCATACTGATTATCTCGTTGAAGTCTAGTCATCCTTTATCTTTTTAAAGTTTTTTTCTGAGTGTTTAGAGTTCTATGTTCTGAACAAAAAATATCTGCTTTGGCAGATATTTTTTTAATCGCTTTTACTGGGATGCTGTTGTATACTGTTGTTGATATGCCTGATTTTCAAAATTCACAACAGTCAAAGAAAATAGAAGAAATTCGCGCTCGAGAAGAGGAGGCTTTTATGCAGCGCGCAGCTGGTCGTTTTGGTTTAGCTTATATTGATTTATCTGGTGCAAATATTGAAACTGATGCGCTGATGACGATTCCGGAGGATGAGGCTCGGTATGCACAAATTGCACCATTTAAAATCGTAGGTAAGGATTTGTATGTTGGGGTCAAGTCTCCAAACCTACCGGCAACCAAACAGATTCTGGAAAAACTCGCTGGCCAGTATCGTTTGGGTGTACACATGGTTTCAATGCGTAGTTTGGAAAAAGCATGGGATCGCTATCAGGATATTTCACATGCATTGATGTCTCAGGGGGGTATGTTGGATATTTCTGGTGATGAATTGCAGCGGATCGCAGAGGAAATTAGGACAAATGCGGATGTCGCTCATCGATTTAAGGATATATTAAGTAGCGAGGGTGGTAAAAAAACCACTCGGCTAATGGAAATTATTTTTGGTGCAGCCATTGCAACTAAAACTTCCGATGTTCATATTGAGGCTCAGGATGAGCAGGTACGATTGCGTTTTCGGCAGGATGGTGTTCTGCAGGATATTGTTGATTTTGATCATGAGAGTTATAAAAAACTACTCTCTCGAATTAAATTATTATCCGAAATGAAAATTACTCAAACAGAAAATGCTCAGGATGGACGTTTTACTATTGATTTTGATGGTAAGGAAATTGAGGTCCGTGTGTCCGTCATTCCTAGTGCCTACGGTGAATCGTTTGTGATGCGTATTTTAAATCCAGATGGAATCAGGGTTGGGATTGAGCAATTAGGTATTGAACCTCGTTTGTATGAGATCTTGATGAAAGAGATTAAAAAGCCAAACGGAATGATCCTAACAACTGGACCAACTGGTTCAGGGAAGACAACGACATTGTATTCATTTATGAATCGTGTTTCTAATCCAGAGGTAAAAATTCTTACAATTGAGGACCCTATTGAATATCATTTGGCTGGAATTAGTCAGACTCAGGTGAATCGTGCTCGTGGTTATGATTTCCTATCTGGTTTGCGCGCAGCTCTCCGACAGGATCCCGATGTTGTTATGGTTGGTGAGATTCGTGATGGCGAGACTGCGAGTATTGCGGTAAATGCGTCATTAACGGGGCATCTTGTGCTCTCAACGCTGCATACGAATTCGGCCGCAGGTGTTATTCCTCGTCTTATTGATTTAGGTATATCTCCGCAGATTTTGGCTGCATCCCTGTCTGTTTCGATTGCTCAGCGCTTGGTTCGAAAGGTTTGTGAGTCTTGTCGAGATGTTGAGTCAGCTACACCAGAGCAAGAGAGGCAAATAAGAGACATTTTGCATACAGCAAAATATAATAATAAACCTCTTCATGAGTATGGTGTTGATGTGAATCAAGATATTAAACTTACTGTTGGACGTGGCTGTGAGAAATGTAATGGAACAGGGTACAAGGGCCGCATCGGATTATTTGAGGCAATTATTACAGATGAAACCATTGAAGAGTTGTTAAATCAGCACCCTTCGGAGCAGGATGTACGACGTGTAGCCGAGAAGCAAGGTCTCTTGAATATGCGAGAGGACGGTATTGTGAAGATTCTCAATGGGATTACAAGTATGGAGGAAGTTCAAAAGGTAATCGACCTCGAATTGCGTGGAGTTGGGGATACTGAATTGATTGTCGATGGGGTAACTATTCTAGGTGCTGATGAGGTTGGCGCCGAGAATCGTTTGGAAGCAAGCGATCCTGTTGTTTGGAATACAACCGATGACAACCCTGTTTCTGCTGAGTCTCAGATTTCAGAAGCTCGTCTGTCCGGGTTACAAGGTATTGACCCTACAGCCTTGTTTGGTGCAAAGAGTCTTGAAATATCTCTGTTAATTGATTATTTGAAAAAACTAGAAGAAGAACAAATTGTGAACCCAGAGAAAGATATTACCCTTCAGATTAAACAGGTTCAGGTGACTATTTTGGATTTATTAAAACAGGTAAATGCAGAACATATATTTCAAAGCGATGGTAATTTTTCAAAAACCCATACAACATTTAATCGCTTGGCGGATGATCTAGAGGAAATGCATCAGCATCAAAATAAAAATCCTCATGTTGATATGTCAGAAAAAATTCGACGCATTCGCGAAGAGATCGAGCACCATGATGTATTAAAGAAAACAACCCTATAGTTGAGTTGTTTTTATTTTTCTATTTTTTGTTTGACATGTTTTTTAAAACTTGTATTATTTATTACAAATTACATCTATGTCGGTGTAATAATTCTTTTTAAAAATACATAAATTACTAC
>CAZQWK010000004.1:0-21076 GCA_964597245.1 uncultured Candidatus Saccharibacteria bacterium
CACAGAAAAAAGGAGGAGTATGTGCATTCATTGATGCCGAACACGCACTGGATCCAATATATGCAAAAAACATTGGAGTAAAAACAGATAACCTACTTGTATCGCAACCAGATACAGGAGAACAGGCTTTAGAAATTGTTGACTCACTCGTTCGATCAGGAAATGTTGATGTTGTGGTTGTCGATTCGGTAGCAGCCCTAACACCCAAAGACGAAATCGAAGGAGACATGGGAGCACATCATGTTGGAAAACAAGCTCGACTAATGTCCCAAGGTCTACGAAAACTAACTGCTCTAGTAGCAAAATCAAATACGACTGTAATTTTCATTAATCAAATTCGAATGAAAATTGGAGTAATGTTTGGTAGCCCAGAAACAACCCCAGGAGGAAAGGCTTTGAAATTCTACTCATCAGTTCGTTTGGATATTCGACGAATTGCTCAGATTAAAAAAGGAGAAGAAGTTGTAGGCTCACGAACCAGAGTAAAGGTAGCCAAAAACAAAGTCGCTGCCCCATTCACCAAAACAGAATTCGACATTATCTATGGCGAAGGAATTGCAAAAAACGGTGAGCTATTAGCCCTAGGAGAAAAATTTGGATTAGTTAAAAAGGCAGGAGCATCCTACACCTACATACCAGCAGAAGGAGCCAAGCTCCCAGACGAGGTAAAACTAGGTCGCGGATACGATGCAGCACGAAAAAAACTAGAATCGGAAAAGAAAATCATGAACCAGCTAGAAAAAGAAATCCGCAAAGCAATGAAAGAAAATGCAAAATAATGCATTTTTTTTATTTACCCAAATACCACAAAAAACTTTTGTTAAAAATTTGACTGCATTATAATTTCATATATCATAGCTATTGAATTATTGACCTGCATATTTTTTGAATTAAAAGATGTTAGATTTATTTATGTTATTGTTGTCCATATGCAGGTCTTTAAAAAAATTAAAACTCTCTAACTTAGATTACCCTATTGCATCTGTAATAGGGTTTTTACAATCCAATAAAATACCCCAAAAGAATTGACAATAAATATTATTCGCATATTCTATTCATAGAGCTTTTTTCTACACCCAAACCCCCTACCACTTGTCATGATGTTTATGTATTAATTTTTTATCTTTGGGTGTAGTTTTTTTCTTAACTTAACCAGGCAATAACCCTCTTCTTTTTTTGGAGAGGGTTTTTTTATATAAAAAATATATTTGACATAATAAAATAAAAGATGTTAAAATTATATCCAAATAATAAATTAATAACGTACATTTATGGAAATACAAAACATGAAACACGACATTTTAGAAACAGCAGCAGGAAGAAACAGAAGTACAGCACTGTCGTCATTAGATATGCGAACCTTTGAAGAAATAGATCAGCAAGAGTCTGTTAAATATTGGAAAACAGCCGAAGATATTATGGACCCTGATTATGAATTCTTTACAAAAGAATCAGAACCAGAACACGTAACAATGGCTTCAGCTCCAGAACCAGAACACCTAGAAAACGAATCTCCGTACCTAATCATAGGAGAAACGTATAGACAATCTGGCAAACTAGTCGGGACCATGCGGGCAGAGCCAATGAGCCCAGAAACCTATTCAGACAGAGGCACATCGTTCTCGGAAACGCCAGGTTACACCTGCAAAGAAAGTCGCAGAATGTACAACAAAAAAAATTCCCTAGCAAAACCAAAGGGAAAAATGAGGCAAAGCGAACACAGAAAACAAGCTAACGTCTTGTTAACAGCCTTCAAAAGACTATCAACAAAAACAGAATAAACACAAAAAAAAATGAGGTAAGAAAATTATTATCTGCCTAAAAACGTATTAAACACACGCATACATATTTACACTATGTATGCGTTTTTTATATACAAAATAATGAGGATATTATTTTCACCCGTCTTGTGCTAGGATTCAATCATATGAACATGCACACAGAACATGAAAATTCACTTATTATTTTTACTGACGGGTCATCACTAGGAAACCCTGGTCCTGGTGGATGGGGTGCCCTATTAGCATATCCTAAGCTAGATGAACTAATAGAACTAGGAGGAACAAAACTCACCACCACCAACAACGAAATGGAATTAACAGCTATTGTTTCTGCACTATCATACGCAGTAAATAGTAGTACCCACATTCACCTCTATACGGATTCTCAGTATGCCATTAACGGGGTGACAAAATGGATGTACGGATGGGCGCACAACGGATGGAAAACAAAATCTGGAGAAGATGTAAAAAACAAGGAGTTATTCCAGTCTCTGTATTCGCTCATCGGCGACCGCGGAAAAGACAACATCACTTGGCATCATGTACGTGGTCATGTGGGGGTTCCTGCAAACGAACGCGTGGATGATATCGCGCGACTACTAGCCGAAGGAACAAATGTAAAAATGTACCGTGGAAAAATCTCTGAATACCCAACACCAAACATCCTGTCCCTACCATCAAAAGCAGAACAAGAAGCAGTAGCAAAAAAGAAAAAAAGCTCAGGGAAAGCCTATTCATATCTAGCTATCGTCAATGGTCAATTTGCAGAATTTGATACCTGGGCAGAATGTCAGCAATACGTAACAGGACGCCAGGCTAAATTTAAAAAAGCCACCTCGGAAGAACACCGATCAGAAATCATGGCAGAATGGGGAATCAGCGAATAGTAATACACCCTATACACCCAGAGAAACCAATCACGCAACAATCCACTTGAAAAATAATTTCAAAAAAATAAAAAACAACAAATAATTATTTGTTGTTTTTTAATAATTCTTCGATAGCAGGCAATGTTCCCTCCACGAGGAAATCCAACATAGCACCTCCTCCGGTTGAAATAAAATCAAAATTATCCTGTACACCCTGCTCTAGAATTACCGTTGCAGTATCTCCTCCTCCGGTAGCCGAGAAAGCTCGAGCATGTGCAATACTAGCAGCAACAGACAATGACCCGGAAACATATCCATCCTCGTATTTTCCCATTGGCCCATTCCATAATACCGTCTGGGCGTGGTCAATAATCTGTTCAAAAACCTGTTCGGTTTGTGGACCAATATCTAAAATCATATCCTGTTCACCAACCTGATCTACCAAAATCACATCCCCATGCTGATCAACCGCATCAACAGGTAATACAATTTTTTCATTTTCTACCATATCAGACACATCAACATCGTCAGCAAAAGACGCTCCAATATTAATCCCTCGTTCTCGCAAGAACACATTAGCCAGAGCTCCTCCAACCAAAGCATAATCAATATGCGGCAAGAGCTGCCGTAATAAATCCAATTTCGTTCCGAATTTTGCTCCACCCAAAACCAAAACGGTATTCTGACCAGCATCAGAAGAAACAGCTCGTGCCAAATAGGAAACCTCGTCACACATCTGCAATCCAAAATACGCAGGTAATTTAGCTGTTACATCTGCAACGCTGGCATGCATACGGTGTGAAACAGAAAATGCATCATTCACGTACAGGTCACAGTGATCAATAATTGCACCTAGATAGCTACTGTCGTTTTTCTTTTCCTGATCGAATTGTCGTACATTCTCCAACATAACCACTGATCCATGTTGCATTGCCTGAATTGTTTCAGTAATAATTTCATTATCATACCGAGGCAAGAATCCTAGCGTATAGTGCTGACTCATAAATTCATATATTGGCCGTAGTGACTGCTGTGGATCACGTCCAATATGACTCATTAATATCACGCAGGCACCCTGATCTAATAGGTAATCAATGGTTGCATAGGATTTAATAATACGCCAGTCTTCCCCTGGGTCTACGGTTTCATTTTCACCCAAAGACGTATTTACATCGATACGCACCAAAACCTTTTTACCCTTTAAATCACCATCGTAATTTTTAATAGACCGGTGATTTACTTTTTCAACTATATTCATATTTTCAGTATACCAAATCACAGAACGAATATCATCAAAAAAAGACATTCTAATATTCTATAGAATATTAGAATGTCTTTTTTTTGATTCGGCGATGCTGATAGATGGGGGGGGTAAAAATACGTGAGACACCTCAATAGACCAGCCCCGTTAGTAAACAGGAAATTGATCTCGCACCACTCATACATGAAAATAAAAAAACGCCTATGCGTTTTCTTCTAGACGAGCCAACATTTCCTTGTGCATGTGTGTTTCGATTAATCGGAACATCGTCATTAAAATTCGTGGATCGTGTGATACGCGACCTACTAAAAATCCGTCTACTTCGGCATGACGTAGGAAGTCTTCGATGTTTTTATCATCCAATGATCCTCCGTACATAAATCGAATTTTCTCAACAGCCTTTGCTGTTTTAAAGATTTTTTGCAATTCCTTTTTAATAACCTCTAGCGCCTCCATGTATTCTACAGATGTTGCCGGATTTTTTTTATCCGAAGAAATTGCCCAGATTGGTTCATAGGCGATGATGATATTTTCTGGAGTTTTCTTTGGTACACGATTAAAGACGTCTTTTAATTGTTGTTGCAAAGTTTTCTTCCAGTTTTTGTCACGCTGCTCTTCTCCGATACAAATAACAGGGGTCATTTCATGCTCCAGTACCGCAGTAATTTTACGTGCCACATCTGTTTTTGTTTCTAGATGACGTCGCTCCGAGTGACCCAGAATAATATACTCAGCCCCAGCGTTTTTCATCATCAATACTGATGTTTCACCAGTACGTGAACCTGATTCCTCGGCGTAGGCATCCTGACCTCCAACACGATAATTTTTATGGTTTACGTTTTTTGCCACCTGGTTCACATACATATGAGGAGGACAACATACCATTTTTGTATAATCTAATTTTGCTACAACTGCCTTGATCGAATTGAATAGGTTTTCAGCATCCTTTTCTGAAACCACATTCATCTTCCAGTTGGCGATAATCATTTTCTTGTTTTTTGGATTCATAACAATATCATTATACCATACATCATTCATTTTTTCATATGCACACTCATAGGGAAGAAAAACAGTCTAACATTGTTAGACTGTTTAAAATTTAATTGTCGAGCTCGTAATACATACGTCTCAATGAGGCATTACCCGTGTCATCAAATGACTGCACCGTAATCGTCAGATTACTATACCCAGCCACATCAACATTTACAGAATCAGATAGCCCTGAATAGGAATCAATTTCATCTCCTGTTTCGCGATCATAAACAATCGCTTCATAGCGAATAATGTCGCCATCAGGATCAATAGATATCCAATTCAGCTCCAGTGTTCCATCCTGGTCATCTACATAGATAGCCGGGATCGTTGGAGGATACGCATACGGTGTCGGTGTCGTAAAAACAACAACACCAGAATTACGTGTCTGACCATATTGATCTTTTGCTACCACCTCTAATGTGTATTGCTGGTCAATATCAAATTCTACAGATGATACATAGGAATCACTCGTAGTAAAACGATACTGTACAGGAGCAGACGTATCTGCACCCTTGTACACAAATAATTCATACGAGACAGCCGTTGACGACTCCTGCCAGGTAATATCAGCAACAGCAACCTCTGTGGTTACTCTCTGATATTCCTCGTCGGCTAGGGTAATCGAAAACGAGCTTAATCTATTCTCTATGGTCTGGATATCCTCCCCGTCATCGCTGCCACCGCATGCTCCCAGCATGCAGATGGCACATAATAATAAAAATTTTTTCATTATTGTTTTTGGATTTTAAAGGTTTGACCACCTACCTGAACGATATATAAACCAGAAGAAAATCCAGTCATATCAATCGGAGCAGTTTCAGAAACCTGTGATTGTACAATTTCGCGTCCATTTAAATCATACACAGATACAAAACCTGTATAATTTTTTAAATACACATAATCAATGGTTGGATTTGGATATGCAATAATCTCTGGATCAAATTGATCCTGAATAACATATTCATATTCTCCACCAGCATACTCACCAGATACCACCACTCGATCACCTGGATCTACATCCTGGATCGTAATAGTGGTTTCATTCATGGTTCCTGGGTCAAAATATTGAACATCAAATTTACCCGAATAATCATTACTGATACGAGCAGAATATGATACGTCCCCAGAAACACGAGCATTCAATGATGATGATACATAGGTATCAAAATTCACCGCAATATCGCCAGCAAATTCAACATCAATTAAAACAGATGAAAAATACTGCACCTCGTCTATGGCAATCTCTACAAAATAGAAACCAGTAGACAAACCATCAAATGATACGTCATCTGCTAAATCAGAACGAGTCTGACGCACAGTACTACCCGCATCGTTAATCAAGGACAAGGTATATTCATACAGATTATAATCTGATGAAAAAATCACCTCGCCATCATTACCACCAACGGTCGTAACTCTCGAAAACCAAACAAAGACAGGATTATCAGGAAACGGACAACCATCAATAGTACCCGCATACATATACGGGCACGAATCTGCATAGTTTTCGATACCGTCACCGTCTGAATCTCTATTATCCTGACTGTCACATGCATCCCCTAGCCCGTCACCATCAGTGTCGGTATTGGTTACGCTGTATAGGTCTGGACATAAATCATCACCATCAGCAAAACCGTCACCATCAGCATCTGGACATCCATTTGCCGATGAATCACCCCATAGATCTGGACAGCTATCATCAGAATCGACAATACCGTCACCATCTGAATCAGGACATCCACTCGCAGATGCGCTACCAAAAACATACGGACATGCGTCTGCATAATTTTCGATACCGTCACCGTCTGAATCTCTATTATCCTGACTGTCACATGCATCCCCCAAACCGTCACCATCAGTGTCGGTATTGGTTGTGCTGTATACATACGGACATAGATCCTCACCATCAGCAAAACCGTCACCATCAGCATCAGCCACCACAGGTGCCTGTTGTAGGTATAGGCGGGTTTGTGTAATCTCTCTTGGATCAAGACCAAAAACAGGTGGTACATATTCTATTGGCAACCCAGAAACCAACACATCAAATCTCCCATCACCGTCTACATCTGGTAATGCGATATTCGCCTCGTGCAACCCGCGGGTAAATCCGAAAATTTCACCATAGAAATCATCCTCTGCGATAATCGTCCATGAACCATTCGATTCTTGGCGATACACCACAATACGATACGGATCATAGGTACCCTCACCAGTACGGTCATTATCATTCCCAACAACAGCCGCATAGCGCACGCCATCCTGCATAGCAAAGGCAACATCGCCTTTTGCAGCGTCAAAAAATCCAACATTCGTCGACTCAGTAAATCCCGTAGCAGTGAAATCAGTCACTACCGCCAATGTACCTCCGTACATTGGGCTAATCACGATATCGTTCTCGATACCATCATTATCATAATCTACTACAGTAAATCGAGCCAAACCATCGCCAACAACCGTCTGTTGTTCCTGTACCAATTGGTAGGTTCCATTACTATCCTGACGATAGTATCCATCCACCATGGAGTCAGCCACAGCAAAATAATCCAGCACCCCATCATTATCAAAATCACGAAATGCATGACTACCAGCATTACCCGCCGGAATCCCAGCAGGTGCATCCTCTAATGAAAATGTATTCGCACCCACATCATAGACCAAGGTATAATTCTCATTCTGATCTGTATCATTGTTTTTACCTGTTAGGTAATACTCCGTATTGGAAATTTTTGCTATTCTCATACCATTTAAAAAATAATCCGGTACAAAACTAGCCTTTTCCTGAAATGAATCAGGATCACCAATCACCCCTTCATACAGAACAATAGATTGTCTGGTACGAGAAATAATATGAATGTAATCTGCTGATCCTAGGTCTACCTGGAAATTAATCACAGGATGACCTCTCTCGTCCCTGGATGTATCCGCCGCACCGGTATCCGTAAATGTCCATTGTGAACCATCCAAATAATGCACAAATGACCCATTGGTATCGCTGGATATTGATACCACATCAGTCGTTCCATCAGACATGGTAAATTCTAAAAAATTACCATATGCCGTCTCTGAAATCATCGCCGCTGTACTCGATGAAAACATCGGTACAGAATCCTGAGCTGCCATATTAGACACAGCAGCACAGAAAAATAAAAAATAAAAAAAGTGTCTCATAGTATTAGTATTTAATTGTTAAGGAAATGTTATAGCATCCACATGTATACACATACTGTCGATGGTTTAGTTGTCTATAAATTCATTTACCATTATCATATGTATCGACAATAATGTCAATATTTTGGATACATTGGATGCACAGGAGCACACCAAACACCATCACCAATAAACACATGCCAACAGGTGGGGAAATATAGAGTAATCAATAGATCGAGAGAATGTATAGTAGGCATGTATTACACTGACAGGAAATACATCACCGAATTAATGCAACAAAAAAACACCTGTTGGTGTTTTTTTAAAAAATAGACTATCTAATGGTATAGCATGTTGCAATTAAATCCTTGTACATAAGAGAATCCCCGTTTTGTGTATATGTAGTCCCATCTTCATTAGATGCCAAACCAGATCCATACCCATAGAAAGTATATTCCATATGCCAATCAGAACCCTGATAATGACCATTGAAACCTGTACAGAAATCATAAGGACTTGCATCAACTGAACACGTCTGAAAAGTATTATTATAGTTGACCCCGTAACCTCCATCATTATAAGGTGCATAAATAACTCGACAACTCAACTCTGAAACGCTCAAACCTGTACTGGAATTCTGAAGATCACTAATTGAATCAAGTACAATTTGCATTTCAGCCTGAGATAGGCCATCGTTTAACTCAACCGATCCTGCTGATAATGTTGTGGCAGCATAAGCAACACCTGCAGCCACAAATAGTGCGGCAAACAATCCAGCCCCCATAGATAAACCTTTCTTAAAAGATTCTGTAAATATTTTTTTCATAACATCTAAAATAATTAAATTAATTAACATTTAATAATACACACCATATCAAATCTCGATTACTAAAGAGATTCGATCGGGAAACACATATCCCATGGCATGTCCCAGTAACAACTAGCCTCTGATCCACAATTCTGAGATTCGTTAGGTTTGACTCCTACCACTGAACACAATGAATCATCAACAATGCCTCCTGATGAATCCTGACAAGTTACCGTACGGGACTGAATAGATTCACCTGCATTCAACCATGTACACGAACTATCCTCTGAAACACAAGAAGACTCCGTACTCCCCGAACAAATCTGAGCAGTTGGCGTATAAATATTTCTACAGGAGAATGTATCAGGGCAATCAAAATAACTACTAAACCTCTCTGCCTGAGTAGCCGTAATGGCATCTGAGGGCTCCGTATCACCACACCAGACATCAGCAGAACAAGTACCAGACTTAACAAAACGTGAGCCGTTCCAAACTGCCTTATACCACTCTGAGTTTCTTGGGTACTGAACCTCACCAATAATCACTTCTCCCTCACTATCGTTCAGTAAGTCATTAAATTCTTCTTCTGTTAGAGATCCATGCCCGTCGATTTCATAATCATCATAAGAATCATATGTTTGTGGATCATGGTACGTAACATCCCTGAAAACAGGCCTGTAGTACTCCTGGTTTACTATACAACCACTACATGTACCCGAGCCATCTGTAGAATAGGCGCTTCCTCGCCGTACTTTATTTTGGTCATAAACCATACCGTGTGTCCATAAAAAAGGTGTATTATCTATCCAAACCCTTTCATAATCGAGACTAGATACATAGGACCCAGAACAAGAACCTGCACCAGCAGCAGTACACGCCCCCCATTCACCAGTTACCCATGAGTAGGTTTCAGGTAACCCTACAGTTCCCCCACAGGCATACAACACACCATTAGCATCTGCACAGACACCGCGCTGGGTTACCGCATCACGTGGAGCGAATGTACCCGCTGTATTACGGTACTGCAGGCTGCTGACCATGATGCTATCCTGATCCGTAGCAGCATTGTCATAGACGACAAATTCCTGATCAACATCAGTAAATCCGCCATCACTACGAACACCAGCAAATGCACGACCTAGGATTTCTGCATCCTGATCAACCACCAATTGATCAAACCAGGCATCAGCCTGTAGACAGGTTTGGATAATTGAATCGTCTCGAACCTCTTCATTATTAAGACAACCATTAAGTCCGTAGACCTCTTCATTTTGCCCCTTTAGCCAGGCACCATTTTCATCGCTGTATTCACCGGCAACCAATGACCCAATACGGGTTAGTGCCTGATCTCCGTCCACGACCGATACACGAGATTCGCTGGCGATAATACCATAGGCAGATATACCTGCGATCGCCAATACTACACCAGCAATTACCGAACGCCCTGCGGTGGTATTTATTTTTTCAACAATTTTTTTCATATAACAATATGTAATGTTTATAGTAACTAGAATTAGTATACCATCATTTAATCTGATGGCATATATACAATAGTAACTACAGCAAAGGATTGAGAAACAATAACAGGGAAGGTTTTTGAAAAAACAAAAAAACACCTATTGGTGTTTTTGTCTATAATTGAGCCTTGTAATAAGTACCTAATGAATCTGAAGTCCAGACCCAATTGAGAGTATCGTATTCTCCTACTGGATCAAATAAGTCTTCGCCACCAATCGTGCTAGCAAAATTCCAATATACATCATGTTCAGGAGACAACTGATCTGTACCGCTAACCGTTGTAATTAACGAAGATCGTGTTGGTGGCAAATAATTTGATGCATTACTAATATCATACTCATTGGGAGTTCCATCAACCTCAATGACAGGTTCTTCTCCATCTAGATGTGAATACTCTAATTCAAGATATGCTGGAGTACCATCAAAATCCTGTGACGCAAACCTTATATTCTTCACGGCATCTGCAGGGCGCCAATAAACGCCAGCACTATGACCCGGAGGGGTGTAATCCCTAACCATTGTTTGAACCTTGGTCGTCACTGTATCCTCAATATTTCCTGCTTGATCATAGAAATAAACCTCGTTCATCATATCCATAGACGCATAACCAAATCTATAATATCCAGTATCATAATCATATCCACTAGCTGGGGGATTCCCGTGATTATAGTAATCATCACTAAAATAAGCCTTCCCTAAAATTCTATCATTTTCGTCGTAGACGCTTAGCGTTGTATCAGCGTGAGCAAAATAACCAATAAATCCATCAACATCAGCATTTGCTCCTGCCCATCCATTTGAAATAGTACAGGATGTCGATGACGGCAAAGTAATACCAAAATGATTTTCACATTGGTCATTAGTTACGTATTCATAATCACTACCATATTCATGATATTCACATAATGCATACGGACGCTGGCGCGCGCGCTGTGATCCCGTACCAGCACCTGTATACACCTGAAGACTCTCTGAGCCAATCGAACCACAATAATTATCATGTAATTTCAAAACATAATGAGAATCAGGTGCTGTTGTTTGTTCTACAGCCCCTGTACAACTATTCGTCTGCATAGGAACATTTTGACAGATATGTTCCTGACGCAGGAAGGTGTCTGAGACCTTGTCGATACGTCCCCATGCACCGTTATTGGTATTGTACATTAACCAGTACGCAGTATATTCACCTGGATCTGCAGGATCTTCGGCATCTCCGTAGAAATACCGTAGGTTTGAATCCCATAATGAAGGAGCCTCCTGGTATACACCATCAATATAACTAGGGCGTGGAATTGCCTGTACTGATGCATTCTGCTCAACATCAACCAAATCAGAGAAATAGACATTTTCTCCGTCAACATCATATAATCGAGTATTCACATAATCTCCCTCTGCACAGGTATAGGTATCAGTAGTATTCCATGTACATCCTGATGTAGAACCACAGGTTGTTTGATCGTACCCAGAACATGACGTAACCTGAGGATCATAGAAATATGCTGGCTGTAGGTATTGCCAGTAGGTTCCCCCTTCTTCGTAGTCACAACCATGTAGACCAGTATCACTACCAAGCCCAAGGTGATAATACCAATGAGCATTTTCTGGGTCATCAGCTGATCCCATCACCTTGAAGGTAGCACATTGTAAATGGAAATCTGCGTTTACGTGAGTATTATCACGTTCAGCTAAACTCGCAGCAAATTCACTAGCTCTGACATCATAACGAGCACCACCCGTATCATAACTAGGGCCACCAATATACGAGGTAATAAATTGCCCGGCGCTGTCATGGCGATATTCAAGATCAAATTCCCATTCGAAGGCATCATCTGCCTGTGTACGACCATTTGATGGACCTGTAGGGTAGTAATCGATTGTTTTATTGCTTCCCCAGCCTTCGTAACCATAGGCAGCATCTGGAGACTGTCGAGATCCAATGTCAGATTCTCGGGCAACATAATGTGCATTGAATTCTGCACCTGGACCTACCTTTACCCAATCGGATGTACCTGTGGTAGTGTGTGTACCTGAACATGAACCCGCAGACCCAGATAGTGTAGCTGGTTCTGTGATGTAGGTGGTTTCTGTGGTACACAATTCTGGTGTACCCGAACACCGTCGTAATACCCCCAAATCATTCGTACATACACGTTCCTGTGCTGGAGCAGTAGCGTCGGCGAGCTCTTCGATACGGATAGTACCCTCTACCTGTAATTCGCTGGTATCATCTGTCCAAAGAGTGTTCACCGGACCAACCAGCAGCTTATCAGCATAGGTATTTTGCTCTACCGTAGCGTTGGTTAGAATAGCTGTACCAAATAATTTGAAATTAACAGGGTATGGTGCGCCAAACAGAGAGCTAATAATCGGACCGATAGCAGTATTTTTTGGTGCTAGATACAATGATGGTACCGAGGTATCATCATCTGTACGTTCATTTCCTGATACCGATAGATGTTTTCGTATTTTCTGAGATAGCGTATCTGATCCAACCCCTACCCGGGTTTGCAACAGGTGACTATATTCCTGCAATAATGTATCGCTATCCTGTGCATATACAACACCAGACAACAACAGCATTCCGACCAAAGAACCTCTAATTACGTTTTTCCAATTGATTTTCATAATGTGAATTATATTAGTGTATTTAGTATAGCATTTTTTTTAGTCGCAGGTAAATTACGCATGGCTATAATCCAGGAATCGCAACCGATTATGTAGCGGCACCAAACATGACATCAAAAAAACAACATTCTAATATTCTATAGAATATTAGAATGTTGTTTTTTGGGTAAGGGGTGATTTGCGGGCGGGGCATAATATGTACCCTCCTCCTACAAGAGAAATAGATGTCGACACCTCAGCGCCGAGAAAATAATAGGTCAGGCGTATGGCAAATATATATGCCGAATTACGCTATAAATAAAAGATATTTTCTAGAAAATAAAAAACAACCCGGAGAGGTTGTTTTTTCGTGCAAATACATAACAAAAGAATATATAGATTACGCATTCCACTAGTAAACATATTAGACTTACCAGCAACCAACTGTACCATTATCTGTAGGAATAGCTACTGCACCAGTCTGGGAAACCATGATACGTAACAGTGTCACAACCTAGAGAATAAGCTGCCGTACATCGTTCATACCTAATCGGCATCTCAGCCGGATTACAGGCACTATCAGCTGCAATATTTCCCGTTATGGAATCAACACATTTTACATCATTAGTCATGGCCACAACATTAGTCACCCAGGTACATCCCGCATTATTACCACACGTAACCTGGTCCTCAAAGATATTACAGGTCGCATAGTAGGAAGAGCCAGATGTTCCATATTCATATGACCCATCGCAGTAATCAATAGTGGCTCCACAATAAGCTTCTGGTATAGCTCCGACTTTCCAATCATAGGCAGAACATGTGATTGTTTGAGTAGGTTTTGTATCGGTACACAGACTGTCTGCAACCTGTAGACCATTTTCGTCTGTACATTCGAATATTACCTGTTTTTCGGCAGCAAGATTTGATTCCCACGTACAATCACTGGATCTATATTTACA
Organism: uncultured Candidatus Saccharibacteria bacterium; assembly: GCA_964597245.1. Classification (GTDB taxonomy): domain Bacteria; phylum Patescibacteriota; class Minisyncoccia; order Phycocordibacterales; family UBA1006; genus UBA1006. The sequence continues at coordinate 13,986 of CAZQWK010000004.1, forward strand.
GTCGGCCTCGGTCAAATCAGAACACTGGTACGGAGAACCACTGTACCCATACGGATAGAACGTTCCACCGGAACAGGTACCTCCTGCAATCTCTCGAGTAGTACACGAGGTGGTACCAACACCTTCCCATGAATAGGTTTTTGCCTCGGGTACACAGGCTTGTGTTTCCGCCGGTGCATCCGCAGGACAGTAGGCATCATCCACAATAGACCCCTCGGCGTCAATACAGAACACACTACGAGTCTGGATACCCTGTGTTCCTGCAGGAACTGTCGTTGACCCGGTATCTACAGGTCCCCAGGAACATCCACTGTAGATATTACAGGTCGCCTCGTCCTGATTGAGAATACTACATGATTGTGTAGTCCCTGTTTGATCACGGAATTCACCAGTACATGCACCTGATGATAATTCCTGACATTGCCCAAATTCACTGGCAATCCAGCGATAGGTTTCACCACAGAAATTGGTATGTATTGGAACATTGAGGCACACATCAACCGTACCCTGAGAATATACCGACATTGGATTTACCAATGTGTACCCATTAGTATTCAAATTTAATACCAATAGATATTCTGTGGCTGTATTATCATAAACCCCAAAGTAAACAGAATCATCAGTATCAAGAACAGGAACACGATACGCAATCATATTGTCTGTATATGATGGATACCCATCTGCTGCTAGATTACTATTTGTATATGGAACAAAATCACGACGATAATATTCAACACCAGTAAATGTTCGATACAGTGTATCCTGACCAAGATTACCCTGCTGACATACAGCTGTTCGACTACCCTCGACATAACAACGGCTATCATCTGTACAACTATCGATAGAACGAGTAGAACAGGTATTTGAACCAGAGCTAAGATACACATCATGCATTTCGCAAGTTTCAAATCCGGTATACGAAGGAGGTGTTGTAACATACTCCAATACAGAATCCTCTGGTCCACAGTCTTCACATAGCAGTAGATCACCTAGTGGATTGACACAGACCTCTCCTCCACCAATCAAATCAGTGGATCGTGCCTCCCCATTAACGTTTACCTGTTGAGCCAGTACATCAACACCATTTACCACAGCAGGGGTAGTGGTCGTATCTGAACCAATATATAGCAGGTTTTTCAACCAGGTATATCCAGCAACCAAGAATTGACCACTACCAGAATTAGCAGGGCGGAATTCAGCAACCCCATTTGAGCCACGGGTATCTAATGTAGCAGCTGATGCATTTGCAGTACCATCAGTAGTACAATCGGCACAATCTCCTACCGCCAGGGATTCTACAGTCTGGTCACCTCCACCGAGGTGGATAGGGATATCAATCCCTCCGCCTGGCGCAGAATATGCACCTGCAAACCCAACACCAATAGACAATGCCAGCATTACCATTACAGCGTAGGTAAAATTAATTTTTTGTGTTAGAAATTTTTTCATAATGTATGTATTAGATTACACCTCGGTGTAGGTTGGAATAACGACACCTGTTGTTGGGTCCACGGCTGTAGCACCACAACTAGCAACAGCTGATCCAGTAATTTCGGCATCTGATCCCTCACCAGTACAGATTACCTGGAATATTTGAGGTGTGTTTGTGGTTGTCACCGAATCCGATGGCTGAGTTCCGCTATCTGATAGCGATCCAGGGCTGGTCCACAACCCAGCACCTGTACGACAATCTGTGGCATTAATAGCATTCCATCGAATTTCGATATCATCAATACTACATGTTTCCTCGTATAGGTATGGTGTATTGTTTAGGTATACATCAACTGTCTCCTGACATGGAGCCGCTGAAGCCAAAATAACCGTAGAGAAATCTAGATTACCCGCACCAACAACGATATCATGAGTACCATCATCGTTTTCGATTGTTTCTGTACCATGGAAAGCGCTACCTACAAACAGACCTCCGTCTGTTTCATATCTAATATCAGAAATATCAGCATATGGGGTCATATTTCCTGACTGTTCGCGACCTTCGTCTGTTTCTAATTCAGAAAATACGATATTTCCTGGTAGATAATCTCCATCAGCATTCACCCCCGAGAAATCAACCCATCCTAGGTATGGACTCCATCCACGACCTGACCAGGTACCCTGACCAGTAGCCAATGGATCAAATGTTACGAAAAACGTTTCATTTGTTGGAAGATCTGGGTGGTATTCATTCCATGAATCAGAACTGAGATAAATAGCATCAAAATTATCTGTCTGAATATATCCTGATACATTTCCTGGTGTAACCCCAGCAGAACACGCCTGTGCATCTACCTGTTTTTCAGATGAAAGAGAAAATAGCCCGAAAACCAATGCTATCCCCAAAAAAATTGTTGTAATAGTGTATTTCATAATATATATCGTATTAATTACGTGTCCCCAGAGAGCGAGCAATGTTATTTAGTTGCGCTGGGGTGAATGTTGGTGCTGCGGTTTTGAATTGCTGATAGGAATCCTGTTGCTCCTGACGCGTTGTCTCTAGAATTGGCTGCTGCACAGCAGGTTCTGGCTGCTGACTATTTTTATAATACGTATACCCAAACCAAATCAATCCAGACAACAGCAAAAAGGCAGCAAGAATCCACAACCATGAGTAATTTTGATGAGGGGTAGGTGCTGCTGGACGCTGGTGCATTTCCTCGGGAAATATTCTGTTGTCTCTAATTGGATCGTTCATAATACGTAAGATAAAAAATAACTACTAGTGATTAGTATATTAAAAATAGTATACCACCTTTTAAAAAGTGGAAAAAGTTTTTCTCGTGCGGCGTGCGTGAGGGTAACTCTACAATAGAACCGTACCACCTATCGATTACCCAAAGACACAGAGTGTAAAAAAATAAAAAACCGCAAACGGTTTTTTATATAGAATCGACTATTCAGGCGTTTCTGATGATTGTTGTGCTTTTTCGATTGCACCCTTTAGATCATCAAGCGATACGAAATCTTCTGCGTCTGATTCTTCTTGGTTGATTTCCTCTTCCTGGATTAGGTCTGGATTATCATCTGTTCCAGAAATATCAATTTTCCATCCGGTTAGTCGCGCTGCTAGGCGGGCATTTTGTCCTTCTTTTCCGATGGCTAGTGATAGCTGGTCTTCTGATACGATGACTTTTGCCTCTTTTTTATCGAGGTCACCTTCGATATCTAATACCTGTGCTGGTGCCAGTGAGTTTGCTACATACAACAACTCGTCCTCTGACCAGAGAATAATATCGATTTTTTCCTCTCCGAGGTTTGATGTTACCGCATTAATACGTGAACCACGTTGCCCTACGCAGGCCCCGATTGGATCAACATCAGGATCATTACTATGTACTGCGATTTTTGTACGTGAACCAGACTCACGAGAGATTGATTTAATTTCAACAATACCTGTCGCAACCTCCGGTGATTCATTTTTGAATAAATCACGAATGAATTCAGGGTGTGTACGTGACAATGTAATACGTACCCCACGAACCCCTGGTTCAACCGCCTCTAGGAAAACCTTGATCGGTTCACCGGCCTTGTACCATTCTCCTTTTGGTTGTCCTTTTTTCTCGATAACACCGATTGTACGTGGCGCCAATTCAACAAAGACTTTTCCATCAACAACCTTTTGAATGGTACCTGTCATCACCGTACCAATCATTTTTTCATAACGAGCTAATTTTACGTCCTTTTCGGCCTCGCGTAGTTTTTGCATAATAACCTGTTTTGCTGTCATAGCTGCTACACGTCCGAATTCTTCGTTTTCTTCTAGTGGGTTATCTAGAGGGAAAATAATTTCATCTTCTAGTTGAGCATTTGCACGCATTCGCTGTGCGTCTGCCAAATACATATGATGTTCTACATTAAAACGAACACGTTCGTCTTCTTCGTCTACGTCTTCTTCGACAAAATCTGGATCTGCTAGCTGTTCTTCGGTTAGTGCTGGTTTTACCAATGTCTCATCTACAACTGTTTTGATCTGGAAAAATTCTAGATCTCCTGTTTCAGGATTAAAATGAGAACGAATAACCTGTCCACGTGCGCCGTAGTCTTTTTTGTAGGCTGCAGCCAGTGAGTGTTCAATTGCCTCCAGGATTCTCTCGCGAGGAATATTTTTTTCTTGCTCAATCTGTTCCAAAGTCGATTGAAGTACTTTTAAGTCAAACATATTAATATTGTTATTAATTTTTAAGACCACATGCACAGTCGCACACAGTCGTGTAATAATAGCCCGAAAGAAATTATATTCTTTCGACTATTTTATTGTAACAAAAAAAAGAAAGGCATAAAACATTTCAGCACAATAATATTCTCAATATAAAAAACTCGCATATGCGAGTTTTAGTTGCTAAAGGCGTCTGGCTGATCAATAGATTCGAACAAATTGTTAATCCCCAAAATAGCGGAACTAAACTGATTAATATATCGATCCAACTGAACAATAGCAGCGACTTTTACCACACTGTCTGGTTCTGGTTGAATGAGATTTTTTGTTGCTGCCTGCATATACGCAACGGCATTTACTAATTGCGTGTGATACCGAGCTGCAACATATGGAACCTCTACCTGTAGTAATTCATCGAGATATCTACGATATTGAATTTCAGCAGCCTGAATTTTCCCTAGATATTCTTCATTATCTTCCTCTGCACCTAATCCGATTAATTCAAAATCACTCGTAGAAACAGGGTATGAATTCAAGATCTGGGCCATAGCGTCCTTGTACGCAACACTATTTTCATAATTAGTGTCAATCAAAGAGAAATCGTTTTTGATATACGTTTTTCCTGACACCTGCAGTTCCTGAATATAGGCATTCATGTTTTCAGAAATAATTTCCTGATCAGATTCTGACAACTGTTCACCAGTGCCATCCAAAGTAGCAAGAGCAGACAACATCAAGAGGCTAAATTTTTCAGTCTCTGAAATAGTAGGCTGTTCTGGGTCTTGTTCTGGTAGATAGGTTAGCTCGTAGAGTCGTTCTATATACACATCGTCACGTACACCATCACCATCTGAATCAGCCAGGTATGGATCTAGACCAGGAACAAGATTTTCCTCCCAGTCCATCAACCCATCACCATCTGAATCCAAATAAGGGTCAACATCCTGCTGATCATTCACACCAGAAACAAGAGAAATTTCAATCCCTGAACTGTCATTATTTTGATCAGTAGAAATATATTTTTTTACTAAAACATACGCCCCAAATAGCAGCGCAGCACAACACAGGATACTAATAGGGATAAGAATTTTTTTTCGAGGCAAATAAGATGTCATATTCATACAGATAATTATACCAAAAGAAACCAAAGATTACATCGATTGATACCTGCGAGTAATCTGCAACCAATCCCCAAAAGAAATATCCTCTGCGCGAGCATTTGCCGGAATACCACATTCAGAAAAAATTGATTCCCATTTTTCGCGAAGGTCTATTTTCAATAAATTCTTGATTGCTTGTTTACGTTTTTGACCAAAGGCGGTTTTTACAATAGTAAAAAATAATGATTCGAAATCAGGGTCGGAGATATTGTGCCGACCAATCTGAGAAACATTAATAATTGCAGAATCGACCCGAGGTGACGGTGAAAAATACTGTCGCGCAACCTTGGTAATATATTTTGGGGTTCCAAATAGTTTTACCGACAGAGACAGGATTGATTCCTTGCTGTCTCGTGAAACAATCCGTTCGGCGACTTCTTTTTGAATAAGAAGGCACATATCTGTTGGCTGGTGGATGTGCGACAGAAAATGTCGAATAATCAGATTTGTAATATAGTACGGAATATTTGCCACGATTTTATACGGCCTATTATTGGTCGCAGCAACAATATCGGCCTCAATAACATCCTGGTGGTGCAGTACGAGTTTCCCGGACTGCACATACTCAGACAGTTCTTGTTCTAGGTATTCAACCATGCGCTGATCAAGCTCGAATGCAATGACGGTTGCCCCTGTTTCTAGTAGGGGGCGGGTTAGTGCCCCTTTTCCAGGACCTATTTCGATAACCGTATCATCCTGATTAATACCAGGAGCAGAGATCATGGCATTAATTGCTGATTTTGATTTCAAAAAATTTTGCCCTAAAGATTTTTTTGCCGCAAGTGACATATACCATTAGTATAGCCAGGAATTGAAAAAGGGCGAACCGTAGGTTCGCCCTTTTTTAGAATATCTAGAAATCAAGATAAAATGTTTGAATTTCATCACCTCTGTCATCGTAATATGTTTTAGTAGACGAACTGGAAGTATGCCCATCATCCTGAGCATATTCCAATAGAGTATCTGTAATATCACGCATAAATTCTGAAGGCTCGTTAATGCGTTGCTGACCATAGATCGTTCGCATTTTTGCATATGAAACATGTAGTTTCTTTTTTGCTCGAGTGAATGCTACGTAGCACAGTCGACGCTCCTCTTCTTCTTCGTGTTTATTTTTTGTATCATCTCGCTGACTCGGGAACAATCCCTGTTCGAGACCAACCACAAACACATAGGTGAATTCAAGTCCTTTGGCTGCATGAATTGTTGTGAGTTTTACCGTATTGGCGTCCTTGGCATTTGACCCCAAATGATCTTGATCAGTTAGCAAGGAAACCTCTTCTAAAAACATATCATAGGAATTCTCTAGATCATCATATTTTTTAGCATAGGTCACCAGCTCCTGCATGTTTTCTAGTCGCTCTCGATCATCATCTGACCCTTCGGAAAGCTTCTTTTCTAATCCGGAATGCCGAATAATATATTTTATGGTTTCTGATGGTTCATGCTCCTGAGCATAGGTATAAATATCATCCAACAACCGTACAAAAGATTCATATGATTGCCGAGCCTTGGCCGAGAGAGCTTCGGGATTTCCAGCAAAAATATGGGCAATAGCGACCTTACCTAAACCGCGTTTTGGCTCATTGATGATGCGTTTAACATCTACCAAGGACTCATTATTAAATGCTGCTTTTAGGTAGGCCATGGTGTCCTTGATCTCTTTTCGTTCAAAGAATTTTACCCCCACCACCTGATATGGAATCATGTTACGTAGGAACGATTCCTCTAATACACGAGACTGGAAATTAGTTCGGAAGAGAACTGCGATATCTCTTGGC
>CAZQWK010000005.1:0-20092 GCA_964597245.1 uncultured Candidatus Saccharibacteria bacterium
ACTATAGACATATTATTTTTTATGAAAACCACTCTGATAAAGAAACCGTAGCCATTTAGAGTCACGATCTTTCCTTGAAGATAGTGCCAACAAAAGATATCGAGTTAAAGTTACGGCCGTTAACATAGAAACCAACACACCCAAACCAAAAGTTAGCGCAAACCCCTTCATAAGGGTTGTACCTATAGCAAATAAAAATATTGCCGAAATAATAGAAGAAATATTAGCGTCGCGAATTGAAACCCACGCCCTCTTAAATCCTATCTCAACAGCAGAGTAAATTAATTCGCCTCTAGACAACTCCTCTCTTACTCGCTCAAAAATTAAAATATTAGCATCGACCGCAATCCCAATCGAAATAATAAAACCAGCAATACCTGCCGAGGTTAAGGTAACAGGTATCATCTTGAATACCCACAACATAAGAACTGTATATAGTGCCAGAGCAACCACCGCGACCAAACCAGGCAGTCGATACCATAGAACTAAAATACTTGCCACTAAAATCAACCCAATAACACCAGCCCGGAGACCGGCTTCAACAGCCTCTTGCCCTAAGCTTGGCCCTACCGTACTCGTGGAAACAAGTTCGATCGGAGTAGGTAGTGCTCCTGAATTCAAACGTCCTACAAGGGTCTTGGCCTCATCGGGAGTAAATACCCCTTGAATAATTGCTTGCCCTCCAGAAATTGCAACATTAATCATTGGAGCAGAGATAATCGATCCATCCAAATATATTGCCAGAGATTTACCTATATTATTTCGAGTAATATCTTCAAACAACACCGCACCCTCTCGATCAAACGACAAAGAAATTATAGGTGCTGTCTGAAATCCTCCACCATTATGTACGCCGCCTTGGATATACTGCAATTGTGCCTTATCCAAAAACTGACCAGTCAAACCAGTATCAAGAAAACGTTGGTTTTCGAGATCAGTGATTTGGTTAATCGTATCCAGGTCTAATTCAATTTCTGAATCCAATTCATTAAAATTCCCGATCAGATTTTCAATCTCAGTATCAATACGTATCTGCTCATCAGCATCAGCTTCAACCTTGAATTCCAATAAGGGTGTTTGACCAATCATATCAGTAGCCTCTTGTACATCAGTAACACCAGGAAGCTCAACTACCAGTCGATGCTCTACACCATCAACACCCAAAGAATGTCGTTCGGTGGAAATGCTTGGCTCAGAAACACCAAAGGTATTAATACGTCGTTCAATAACATCTCGCAATGCGGACATAGACTCATCAATACCCTCATCAGCAATTGCCGATGTGTCCGCTCGATAGATAAGATAACTACCTCCAGACAAATCAAGTCCTAGCCGAAATGGATTTGATTTAGTTACTTCTGAATGATACACATATCCCCCAACCAAGGAACCTACAATCAAACAAAGTACTGCAATAATTCTTGTTTTTAACATATGCTATTTACTATATTTGTTTTTATCTTTTTTTCAATTTTTCACACAACAAAAACCGCTGCATAAAAAAATAAAATAAAAAAACAAGAGAAATACTACCTCTTGTTTTTACTCACAATATATCTATAAACCCCTAGTGCAAAAAATATACCAATTAACCATCCTACTACAACATCTATAGGATAATGAATACCTGCAATGATTCGAGAAACAGTAATACCAAAACCAACACAAATAAATACATATCCTATCTTGCGATGAATAATAAAAATTGATGTTGCTAGCGCAGAGAAGGCAGCAGCATGACCAGAAGGAAAAGAATCGTATCCCCCATAAGGAAATAACGGGAAAACATCTGCCCAGCGCAAGAACGGACGCGGTAGAGAAAAAGAGATTTTTAATACATACACAAAAAAAACAGACACCAGGACAGCCGCAGAAACAATTAAGATTTCCGTTACCATATCTCGAGAAACTACATGGGGCATATTGTCACCTCGCTGGTGTCGAAAAATTAACAATATCAATAATCCTATTCCTAAAATAGCCATATCAATATCATGCGCAAAAATATGAACAACAATTCTAAGATCTTCTGATGTATTCAGTAACCCATACAGAAAATAAAATACATCTGTATGCCACTGTATTAATTGGTTAATCATTTTTTTCTAAACAAGCACGTAATAAATTTTGATAGAGAACAGCGATAGTGATCGGTCCGATGCCGCCAGGAACAGGAGTGAAAAGACTTGATTTCGAATAGCAATCCGGATGAATATCACCAATAATCTTTTTACCTGATTCACTAGTACCTGCATCAATGAGCGCCACACCATCAGCAACCAAATCAGAGGTAAGAATATGAGGCTGACCAACCCCCGAAACAATAATATCTGCTGACGCCAACAACTCATTTCGAATCTGCATATCCGTATCTTTATCAATTACTTCATGCTCAATAGAATTGCGCCGCAACCAGAGAGAAAAAGGATATCCAACCAGGGAGCCATTGCCAAACAAGACGATCTTCTTATCACTCAATTCAACACCTGAAACCCGAAGAATCTCAATAATTGAACCCGTTACTGGCGGAATCAATTCAGTATCCCCCCTTGAAAAAGACGAACGAGCAGAGGACCCCAGAACATCGATATCTTTTGAGGCAGGAATACTGTCTAAAATCTCCTGAGTAGGTAGATGCTGAGGTAAAGGGAGCTGAACGATCATTCCATCTATCCCCTCGGCAATCTGACAAATAGAACTCTTTAGTTCAACAGCAGAAACATCATCAGGAAAACGGTGTACAACAACATTAGCACCAACAGCAGCACCAAACTCCTGTTTGTAGCGCAAAAAATTATCAACTACAGGATCAGACCCAACATATACAATACCAAATTTTGGGACCTGCCCACTATCACTTATTTGCTGCTGAATTACGTCACGCAAACCAAGGGCTATTTTTTTTCCATCTGCAAGAATACTCATATTATAAAAATAGTATACTTATTTATTTTTTTTATCAAAGAAAAACTGCCGAAAAGGCAGTTTTTTATCTTAAAAACACATCAGGTGAATCATCACGATAAACATTACGTCTTGATCTTCTTAGAGACATGAAGACACCTAGACCAATCCACTCCACCAAAAGATGCGAACCTCCATAAGACATAAACGGTAAGGTCACCCCAGTCACCGGCATCAAACCAATATTCATACCAATATTAATAATAATGTGAGTCATAAAATAGACAGCCAAACCCACACCGAAAAGCAACTCGAAATTACCATTCATCTGATACGAGGTAGCTAATATTCGTAAAATAATCGTACCAAACAAAATCAAGATAACAACAGAGCCCACAAAACCCCATTCCTCTGAGGTTGCAGCAAAAATAAAATCTGTTTCATACTCAGGAAGAAAACTGAGACGAGACTGCGAACCATAGCCGATCCCCTTTCCAACAAGCTGACCTGAGCCAACTGCAATTACAGACTGATAGGCGTTGTACCCTGTTCCCCGTATATCAGACAGAGGATCTATAAATGTTCTAATTCTATTTTTTTGATAATCCTTGAAAACAAATAGCCACATCACCATAAAAACAGAGAGCATGGCAACAAAAAGAATCAGTAGGTGCTTTCGAGAGATTCCAGCAACCAAAATCATACCAAACCAAATCCCAAATAAAATCAAAGCAGAACCAAAATCGGGTTGAAGAAAAATCAGACTGAAGGGAACAATAAAATAAAAACCAGTAATAAAAATATGCTTGATCGCCTTGATCTCAACATGACGACGAGCAAGATACTTAGCCAAAACCATAATAAGAATAAGCTTGGTTAAATCCGATGGCTGAAAAGAAAATAGACCAAAATCAAACCAGCTACGAGCCCCATTTGATGTACTACCTAAAAAAATCAACGAAACCAACAGCGCCACACCCCCAACATACAACCACCACAAGAAACGAGATTTCTTAATAAAACTTAAATCTAAACATGAGACAATGCAAAACACCACAAATGAAATACCCAACCACATAAGCTGACGAACACCGAACGACAAACCTCGATCCAAGCCAAATGAATTCATTGTCGAGAAAGATAGTAGAGTAAGAGATATTGCTGATACAACTAGTACCCAGTCAATACCTGAAATTATTTTTTTAATAAATCCCATACCTCTAGCTTACCCCTTCGTATTCTGCAAAAGGATTTACTCGCGGAATCACCTCAATACGAGAAACATTCTCCCCAAAGGGTTCTGGCCAAGAATAGTAGACCGTTTCTGTATCCCCCTGATTCAGCTCATCAATGTATGTTTGACTAGCCGCGATTGCATTGTTTTCCTCATTATAAACAACTACAACAACCGGAACATCAACAAAATTTAAAAAAGTTCTATTTTCAATATCAGCAGAGATCTTTGGAGCAGTATCCTGATTACTCAAAACAGTATCTCCAACCTCAAATAATGTATATGAAAAATTTTGCGGAGCTCGCTGCCAGTCTTGATAGGAGATAATTTTAAAAAATGAAGTATAGGCATCTTTTTCCCCCGTCTGAATACCTGGAGCAAAAATAGCTGTTCGCTTGTTTGGCTCGATAAACGTACTTCCATACACTGGCTCCGAAACTAATACATTATTTTCGTCGTACAAACGGAATTCATAATCAATAGAACGTAAACCTGAGTATAAATTCTGGTTTTCAATATAGGCAACAGTATTATACACACCGGTTGAGACACGGAAAGGTCGCTCCCACCAGACAACAAGATTGCGAACCTCATCAATACATACGCGAGTACACGATCCACCACAATCAACCCCAGACTCTCCTCCGTTTTGAATACCATCAAAACATGTTGCAACCTTTGAATTTTCAATATGATAGAAAATATACGCAGCGATCAGTAGAATAACAATCCCAAAACCAATAAGTATCTTCTTTTTTTTATTTGCGGCCCATTTAGACATAACCCTATTATATATGAAAAAAGTACTCGTGCGAGCAAGCCAGAACTAAAAATTCTTTTTCACAAAAAAACACCACCTAGCGTAAGGGTAGCAGTGCGTGTTCCAAAAAGAAAGGCTTCTATGGTTAATACTCTATTCTTATTAGCACTCAAATCACGCACCGCGTGAGTACTATTTTAAATATACTAAAAATTTCTCAACGGGCTTTAATTAAATAAATAGATCGTGTTTTCATTTTTCTTTTTTAAATAGATAAAATCTGAATCTGCATTAATAATTATTTTTTTAAGCATATGAACTGCACCAATACTAATTCAGTAAATATTGAAAATCAAGCACGCTGAGTTACCAACTCTTTAAATCAGTCACTAAAACAAAAAAACACCATAACGGTGTTTTTTAAAATTCAATACTTAGAACTGGCGATTGCCTACTTTCCCCACAAGGAGTATCATCGGCCCTCTAAAGCTTCACTTCTCTGTTCGGAATGGGAAGAGGTGTTTCCTTTATGGTAAACCACCAGATCCAAACATTGAATTTATATATCTGTACATTAACAAATAAAGACTCAGGAGTGATTTGAAAATCAAACGAATTAATTATGCGATTGGAAATTTGAATATTCCTATTCAGATTTCCTAATAGGTATGGGCAATTAGTATTCCTCAGCTCAACACATTACTGCGCTTCCACTTAGAACCTATCAACCTAGTCATCTCCTAGGGCCCTATGATTCCTCATCTCGAAGTTGGCTTCCCTCTTAGATGCTTTCAGAGGTTATCCATTCCCGACATAGCTACTCGACAGTGCCACTGGCGTGACAGCCGATAGACCAGAGGTCAGTCCACCCCGGTCCTCTCGTACTAGGGGCAGATCTTCTCAAGAATCGACGCCTGCAGTAGATAGAGACCAACCTGTCTTACGACGGTCTGAACCCAGCTCGCGTACCTTTTTAATTGGCGAACAGCCAAACCCTTGGGACCTTCTCCAGCCCCAGGATAAGATGAGCCGACATCGCTGTCGATTTGGTTACATAATTTAATATGCTCTCTATTGATTGATAGACGATTCAATCTGTTTTCCGCAATGCGGACCTACATTACTGTAGGGATCGGACTATATCTTCATCCCCTATTGAGGAGTTTGGCGTGTAGTCTCTGAGGATTCTTCATATTCTTACGAACGTAGAAGTCTTTCCTGCTGATTGTCCCTCACATGCAACTTTTTGAACCATTCAGCTTAAACTTTCGAATTACTGTTTAGGTATGCATGCTATTTAAAGGCCGGGAGTTCCAGCATATAGCCAAATTGATGAAAAGAGTTTGTGCTCGATTCTAGAAGATTACTCTTCTAGGCACCCCGATGTTTGTTCTCTCTATTGAAAATAGAAATGTAACAAAAGTTAAGGTGCCGAACATCGCCGTCGATTTGAACTCTTGGGCGATACTAGCCTGTTATCCCTAGGGTAGCTTTTATCCGTTAATCTCCAGCGCCGTCTAAAGGCCACTGTCGGTTCACTATGATCTGCTTTCGCATCTGCTTGAGATGTACCTCTCGCAGTTAAGCTCGTTTATGCCATTACACTATCAGCACGATTTCCATACGCGCCTAACGAACCTTTGTATGCTCCTCCGTTACTCTTTAGGAGGAAAGCGCCCCACTCAAACTACCCGCCACACACTGTCCCTCTGCGTTTTTTCCGCCGGGGTTAGGACTTATAAAAATGAAGAGTGGTATTTCACTGACGACTCCACATTCCCCAAAAGGAATGCTTCAAAGTCTCCCACCTATTCTACGCATCAAATCTATAAGCCCAATATGAAGCTGTAGTAAAGCTCCTAGGGTCTTTTCGTCTAACTGCAGGTATCCGGCATCTTTACCGGAATTGCATTTTCACCGAGCAAGTCCTTGAGACAGTTCCCCAGTCGTTACGCCATTCGTGCACGTCTGAACTTACCAGACAAGGAATTTCGCTACCTTAGGACCGTTATAGTTACGGCCGACATTGATCAGGGCTTATACAGCCCAGCATAAAAAGTAAACTTCTTACACCATCCGTATTTAACCTTCTGACATTGGTCAGGCGTCACCCCCTATACATCCTCTTACGAGTTCGCAGGGAGCTGTGTTTTTGATAAACAGTCGCCAGGGATCTTTCGCTGCGGCCCAAATGCGAACGTAATATTCAACATATGGACATCAGTCTAGATAATTGTGTCTCAATTCATACTCCAATTATATAAATAACTGAAAAATAAATTTTTTAATGATTTTTAAAACTGGAATTATATGATTGATTCTTAATTACCAGACAAATGCCCATGAGAATGTAGTTCAATACTACGTTCGCATTTGGGCGGGCCTTATTCCGAAGTTACGGCCGCTGTTTTGCCGAGTTCCTTAAGGACCTCTCACTCGTTCGCCTTGGTCTACTCGACCTGAATACCTGTGTCGGTTTGCGGTACGGTTATCATATACTTAAGCTTAGAAGTTTTTCTCGATAGGCTCTTTACAAGAATTTCTCAACCCGAAGGTATCAATTTTGTCTGTTTTTACAGTATGTGTATCCCGGATTTTCCTAAGATACCTGTCTACCACCAACAACGCAAATCCAATAATGCGCTCCTGTTTATTTCCTATGTCACTCCATCGCAGCATATAATAGTCATGGAATATTAACCATGTGTCCATCACCTTCGGCGTTCGCCATTGGCTTAGGTCCGACTAACCCGTGGATGATCATCATAGCCACGGAAACCTTATTCTTTCGGCGCATGGGGATCTCACCCATGTTGCGGTTACTTGTGCCAACATTCTCACTTCCTCACGCTCCACCATGGCTCACGCCTTTGGCTTCAAAGCAGAGAGGAACGCTCTCCTACCACTGCACATAAATGTACAGTCCTCAAATTCGGTAATATACTTAGCCCCGATTATTTGCGGCGCAAAATCTCTAGATCAGTGAGCTGTTACGCTATCTTTAAAGGATGGCTGCTTCTAAGCCAACCTCCTGATTGTCACTGAAATTTTACCTCCTTAAGTGCACTTAGTATATATTTTGGGACCTTATTTTGAGATCTGGGCTGTTTCCCTTTTGACCGACGGACCTTCGCGCCCGTAGTCTAACTGCTACGCTATTAACTGACTGGTATTCGGAGTTTGACAAGTCTGGCGCCCGTTAAGGCTATCCAAGATCTAATCAGTGCTCTACCCCCAGCAGGAACACGTAACGCTAACCCTAAAGCTATTTCGGAGAGAACCAGCTATTACCAAGTTCGATTAGCTTTTCACTGCTATCCACACGTCATCCGATGGAATTGAACGACCACCCGGTTCGGGCCTCCCCTTTTCTTTCGAAAAGGTTCACCCTGCACATGGATAGATCACTTGGTTTCGGGTCCTATACATACAACATTTATTTCGCGCTATTCACACTCGGTTTCCCTGTAGCTCCAAGGCTTTACCCTCTTAGCTTGCTGCATATATAGACTCGTTGGCTCATTCTTCAATAGGCACGCCGTCGAGGATCAAGTCCTCTTCGACTCCTTGTAAACACAGGGTTTCAGATCTATTTCACTCCCCTCCCGGGGTTCTTTTCACCTTTCCCTCACGGTACTTGTTCGCTATCGGTGTGTAGAAATATTTAGCCTTACCAGTTAGTACTGGCAGATTCCTCCGAGCTATTCATGTCTCGGAGTACTCAGGAATGCTAACAAAAGAGGTAAATACATTTCGTCTACGGGATTAACACCCTCTATGATTCCGCATTCAATCGGATTCGACTATATATCTACTTTGTAACTCTTCTCGTTAAGACGTTAGCACCCTACAACCCCACAATAAAACAAAAATGAATTATTCTGGTTTGGGCTCTTTCCGTTTCGCTCGCCGCTACTAAGAAAATAACTATTGTTCTCTGTTCCTAGGGGTACTGAGATGTTTCACTTCCCCCCGTTCGCTTCTTGGCTTCTAGTCCAAGACTTCTGGTCACAACCAGAAAGGTTTCCCCATTCGGAAATTTCCGGGTCAAAGGTTGATAATCACCTCGCCGAAACTTATCGCAGATTGTCCACGTCCTTCATCGCTTTCTACACCCAAGGCATCCACCCTGTGCTCTTAGATTCCTATTAGGAAATCTAAATAGGAACGTAATCATTAAAATTAATTAATGAAACGTTCGCGTTTTTTATAACCGCATAATTAATTCGCAGTGTTATTAATTACAATAAAGTAATTTATAACTCGATTTAAAAATGCTCCTGAGTCTTTATTTGTTAATGTACTATCTGGAAAAGTTCCGAATAAAAAAGCCACCTTAACAGTGACTCAATCAGATCTCGCGAAAGATAAGTTTGAACCTCTGTTAGTTAAAAGCTTTTGTTTCTGAACTTTTCATGAGTCCTAATATACTCGGGGGCCAAAAATAGTCAAGCACTAAAAACAACAAAAATCTGAAAATCCGAAAAAAGCCTTATTTTATTGGCTTTTAGAGAAAAATATTTTTTTTCCTAAAAATAAAAAAATGATTTTTGCTTTTTTATAAAAAAAAATACAAACTTTTTTGTTTGTATTTTAGAGACTATTTATAAGAGAAATGTGCTCATTTTCTAATGAATCACGAATTAATTTGTCATACATACTCAATCGATACTCATACTCCTGCTCTGAAAAAAAAGCATATCTCAGCTCTCTACCAATCTCAGACTCAAGAACAAGCATATATTCCTCTAAAATATCTTTCTTTAATCGATTACCAACAACCAAGATATCTAACTTTCGATTATCATCTCTAGTAAAAATACCAGATAATAGTAGTAATTTTATACTTCCAGCCTTGCGTATTTTAGACACTAGAAGCTTTTCATTAATAAGATCTCTATCAATAAGTAGTTGCTGCAAGGGTTCAATGAGTTCGAAACGCCTATTTAAGGCCCATCCAGAGACTTTTTTCTTTACAATAACCGGTTTTTTTTCACCCTTTTTCTCCTTGGTGGTTTTTTTAATGAAATCTTTTTTTCTCAAAAAACCAATTTTAGTTAACATAGTCAGCTCTTTTCGAGCATCAACCCTTTTCAGTCTTGTGCGCGACACAACAGTATCAATATCAAACGACTGAGCAGAATTAAAGAGAAACATGCGCATTATTTTTATGCGGCCGATACTACCAAAAATTTTTCCTAATGATTCCATATATAATAAATTAACGAATACCTATGTGTGATGACATCAAATGGCTTGTATTCAAACGGGAGCTCTTTTGAATTACACTAGGATGCTCATTTGAAAACAAATAAAATACTGCTGCTAAAAAAATAATCCCCAGAAACATACATGATGTTTTAAGCATATTATTCATACCATTACCATCTCATGAATAGATAAATTAATCAAACAAAAAAAACACTAAACGTGTTTTTTTGAAAAAATTTAAATTTACACTAAATGTAAATAGAAATAATAGGTATCGTTGATTATTTTAATTCAACTTTTGCCCCTGCTTCTTCTAGCTTGGCTTTCATTTCTTCTGCATCAGCAGTTTTCACACCTTCTTTTAGTGTTGCTGGTACACCTTCTACTAGTTCTTTTGCTTCTTTTAGACCTAGACCTAGAAGCTCTTTAACAACTTTCATTACTGGGATTTTAGATCCTCCGTCTGAAACAAGAACAACATCAAATTCTGATTTTTCTTCTGCTCCTCCGGCAGCTCCTGCAGGTGCTGCCGCAACAGCTGCTGCAGAAACTCCCCATTTAGCTTCGATAACTTTTACAAGTTCGTTTAGCTCAAGAACAGACATGTTTTCAACAGCTGTTACGATGTCAGCAAATTTTGCTGGAACTTCTACATCGTTTGCTTCTTCAGTAGCAACTTCCTCTACCACTTCTTCAGTAGTAGCTTCTACTACTTCGTTTTTTACTTCTTCTGACATAATATTTTTAAAATTAAATTAACCAAAGGACTATTCTCCTTTTGTTTCTGCTACCTGATTCAATACCACTGCAAATCGTGCAAGCGGTGAATTAATAACGTTTGCAAACATTCCACGTAGCGTTTCCATTCCTGGAATTGTTGCAATTTCCATCATCTCTTCTTTTGATTTAAATTCTCCCTCAAAGATACCTCCCATAATTTCAAGAGTCCCCTTGTGTTCTTGTGAAAATTCAAATACTTCTCGAGCTGGTGCCATTTGGTCTGTACCAAATGCCATAGCCACCATTCCTTCTCCAAGATCTGGCTGATCTCCTGTTGCCGTAGAAGCATCAAGAGCTCGTTTAAGAAGTGTTTTTTTAACCACAAAATAATCTGAATCATTTGCCTTTAGGTTTTTTCGAAGAACATTATTCTTCTCAACACCCAAGCCATTAAATGAAACAAATACTGATGTAGCTGAATCAGCTAAAGCAGATGAAATCTTTACATTGATTTCTTCTTTTTTTGCTTTTGTGATTGCCATAATTTGTTTAATGCGTTTTTGATCTTATACCAAAAACAATTACTACCAGCCATTATGGCCGAATGAGAGCAGGATTCATTTTATATGAACCCTGCCTGCGTAGGGAATTAAGCATTTCTGCACCCACGGTCATCGGCTGATACAAAAAATATAACCCACTATTATTTTTTTGCAAGGAATTAAAAGAAAAAACAATCCTATGATTGTTTTTAATTCAACAAAGTAACAGTCCCTGACCGCCACTCCTGAGTATTTACTTCGTAATTAATCACCCCCGGATTCAAAACACTAAACACATTGTCAGTAGTGTATGACAGGCGAGTCAATTCAGCATAATAATTTCCACTACCAGGCTGGATACTGGTTCTCAGCGAGAGCACTTCTCCTTTCTGCAAGAGATAGTAGGAACTCCCGTCTTCTCGAATAATTTTTTG
This sequence comes from uncultured Candidatus Saccharibacteria bacterium, assembly GCA_964597245.1. GTDB lineage: Bacteria > Patescibacteriota > Minisyncoccia > Phycocordibacterales > UBA1006 > UBA1006. The sequence goes on from CAZQWK010000005.1 coordinate 11,806, forward strand.
AGCTGTCGAGGTAATAGAGCTAATTGCCTCTGCGTTTGTAGGTGCACCCTGGCTATCATATACACCAATAGCAAATGCAACATCTGGTTTTGTTGAAACGTACACAGGAGTATCATTATTAAACGCAACACGATAGGTAAATACACCAGTATCATCAGGGATATTTGCCACCGTTGACCGTACGGCCGCTAGAATCTCTTCTTTTTCCAGAAAATCTTCTTCTTTGAATTCAACTTCCTCTACTTTCTCCACCTCCTCTGGTTGATTAGTATTATCCCCAACAAGGAGCTGCCCATCCATCTCGGCAGAGGGTTCATTTTCTGGCAGCGGCCCGATCACTTGTCCTGCAGGCAAATCGCCACCCTGCACCGGAGACAAGGCTAGACCAGTACCACACACCAAAGACCTACGTACTAACTCACGAATAGTTTCACTCCCTATAACTCCATCATTTTTTTCGATACCAGAATCTACCTGAAATGTAACAACCGCTGATCTAGTCTCCGGTCCATATTTTCCGTCAACCTTGGTGATGGCATAACCCTGGTTCTGCAACTCCTGCTGAACATCCATTAACTCCTCTGACCCAGAATATGACAATGAACATGCATACACTGGACCAGAATCAATCTGGTCACCAATAGGCAGAATAGGAGTATTCGAGAGGTCAGATACCTGCCGGTAGTCAGACTCATTAGTCACTACAGCAACCCCTGGGTCCCCCTCACAGACCAGCGAGTGTTTTGACAACAGAATACGAGTCTCTTCGCCTACAATACCATCGATCTTCTTGGCATCAGCCGCAGACTGGAATGTCATAACTGCTGATTTTGTCTCGGGTCCATATTTTCCATCAACCTTGGTGATAGCATACCCCTGGTTCTTCAACTCCTGCTGAATACCTACCAGATCAGTATCTGTCTCTCGATAACGAAAACCGCACAAGTCTCCGGCCGGTAGCGTAAATTCCGCAACAGAATACCGAGAATCAATACTAAACCCTGCATCCTGCAATTCGCTAATACGTTGCTGCAATAAATCAAATAGCTTTCCCTGTAGCTCTTCTAGACTAGCCGCATGCGCAGTCGACGTAAAGAAAAAACAAAAAAATATTATAAAATTTTTCTGGATATTTTTTATCATATTTTTATTATAACAAATTTATAAAACAAAAAACTATTTTGTATCAAAATAGTTTTTAGAATTCAGAGCTATTAAACTCCAGAATATCCTCGATATCACCATCATCCAAGGTAAGATTAAATTTTTTATTAATAGCCTCTGTTATCTCAGAGACTAATTCGGCCTCTGAACCAATTTCATATACGTATAAAGTATATGTTTCGCTATTGGTTTTGACCAAGACCTGCCATTTATTATCAATTTGATAATAGGGCTCTGCCTGAATTGACTTGATATCAAACACTTCCAATATTTCATCTTTTTTGTAGGTGGTTTTTTTATCCGTATCCACAGAGATAGTTTTTCTAGAGGTTAGATCAGCAATAATCTCAGTGAGCAAATCATAGATAACCGGTTGCATCGTATCTGCTAAATCAGGATAGATCTCGGTTAAACCTATCAATCGATATACGGTATCAATTTTCTCAGAAACGGAAACGTGTGAGGTATAATTCTTTTCTGCAAACACAGCAGAAGTAGTGGATAGAAATACGGTAGTAATAACAAATATTTTAATCAAATTTTTCATATGAATGTATTATACCAAAATTCCAAACAAAAAAACCGCTAGGCGGTTTTTTTGAATAGCTAGACTATTTTTGAAATAGAATCGTAGATTAAGCTTCTACTGGAGTAACTCCAAGTACTTCTTCTAGTTCTACTTCAACTTCGTCATCATTTTCTAGAGTAAATGTTCCAAATACAGTAAATGTTTCTGAATCACCATCTTCGATAACGTATGATGCGATTTGAGCATCTGTATCATCTTCTTCAAGAGAAACAAGAGTAATAGTTACATCTGAGATTCCTTCGAAGTCGAATAGGAAATCAGCATCAGTTAGACCATCAGCGATAGTAATGTCAGCTCCTGAATCGTTTGAAATATCAAGATCGAATTCAATAGTTGAAGCATCTGTATCGTTTACAGCTGTAAATGTATCGATGTTTGAAACTTCGTATTCAATATCTCCTAGAGATGTTGTAAATAGAGTTCCAGCAACTGTGATAACAGTTCCATCAACTGATGCATCTGTTAGATCATCACCATCTTTATCTTCTCCAGTAAATGCAAGACCAGTTACTTGGAAAGTAGTAGATACGAATGGATCTGCGTCTTGGTCTTCTAGGTCAGCTTCAAGAACGATTTCAACCATATCTTCAGCTTCTAGTTCCCATTCATCAAGATCGAATACGAATGTACCATCTGATTCTGCATTAACAGAGTCGATTTCTTCTCCATCAACGTAAAGTGTAAGTTCTTTTACAAGATCTTCTGAATCATCAGAAACTCCTGCAATAGTAACTGTAAGTTCGTCAAGAATTCCTTCTTCTACGTCTTCGTCAACTTCTAGATCGAAGATTGCGATTTCAACATCGTTTACATCACCATCAAGATCGATAGTAGCATCGTCTTCTTGATCATCTGATTCATCAACGTCAATTGCGAATACTGAACTTGCGTCGTATGAAACAGTTTCAGTTCCAGTTGATGCAATGTCGTTTGAGTAAGTAACTCCTGCTTCGTCTTCGTATCGGATTTCAACAGATTCTAGAGTTACGTCTTGTCCGTTGTCTTCGTCGAATTCAGCAATATCAAGTACAACAACAAATGTTTCAGTTTCTCCTGCTTTTACAACAGCTGAACCGTTAATTCGTGCAGTAACTTCGTCTGAACGCCAGTCATCTTTGTCATCAGTATCTAGTGATCCGAATCCTTCGATTTCGATAGCTTCGATAACTTTGTAGTTTCGATCTTCGTCACCTGAAACTGTGAATTCAAGATCCATTCGTTCGATAAGAACGTCTGATCCATCTTCGTCAGCTTCGATTTCGATTTCGAATAGTTCTTGACCTTTTGAGTCAGAGAATAGATCTTCATCTTCTCCACCGTTGATTTCAAGAGCGATTACTTCTCCTTCATCTCCTCCAGTAGATTGGAATACAGCTTCAGTTTCAACCACTACAGTTTCAACTTCTTCTTCAACTTCTACAGTTGCAGAACATGCAGCTGTGTAAAGTGGTCCAGTAACTGGTCCAATGATTCCGTCAACAGCAACTCCGTTTGAAGCCTGGAATGACATAACAGCTGATTTAGTAATGTTTCCGAAAACTCCGTCAATGTTTGATGATGGGTTGTTTCCAAGAACAGCAAGACATCGTTGTAGATCTTCAACTTGTGATCCAGTTGATCCTACTTTCAATAGTCCTCCTGCGTATACAAATGTGCTTGTAGTTGAAACAGTTGTTCCAGCTTGTAGAGCAGCGATTTGTGCTAGCAACGCATCAATTTCTGATTGCGTTGTTGCTGCTGATGCAGAAGTAGCAAGAAGTGCTCCTAGTGCTACAGCAGTAGTTACGAATTTTTTCATAATAAATTCTCGTTATTAATTAAAAATAAATTTTTATAAAAATTTATTTAGTACATCGATATATAATCGAACTAATAAAATTAATAAAAATTATATATCAATAGATTTCTAAATAATTGATTTTGTGTGTGGGGGATTTTTCGACGATCCGAATTCCACATTCACCAGGTCACCAAACGCGCATAAGGCAACCTGCTGTGAACCCATATTTTCGACAAGGCTCACAACACCCATAATTGGGCGCCGCGATGTTTTAATATTTCACGGAAAATATAATGATGAATATACACGAGAAACGCATATAAACAACATTGGTGATCATTCTAACACATTATTTGAAAATGTAGCAAATGATTATTTAATATTGTTCATCATCAAGCGGGCTTATTACCCGCTCAACCTATATGACGAACCAGAACAGAAAATATTACACATGCACCATCACCACAAAAAAAAATAGAAAAAGATCATCCTTCTTCCTCCTACTCACCCACCACAAAAAAACAAAAAGACATACATATGATGTATGTCTTTTATTTGAGTGTATATTATTTCACTAAATTATAGGTACTCCAACGCCGAGATCCGTTTTTTGTTACGTGGCCCTGATCAATAAGATCAATAAGATCGCGCTGAATAGTCTTTGAGCTACATCCCTCAAACTGATCACAGATATCGTTAATAGAAGCATCCTCTGTGTTGCCAAGAATACTTAGAATCTTTTCCCGTCGCTCATTGCGAGCTTGTGTATTTTTTGTTGTCTTTTTTGCAGATGATTTTGCCATGTCTCCTGCCGTAAGATTTTTTAACAAGGCAGTAGCATAGGATTCTGAGATTGCAGGTTTTACCCCTTCTGGCATTGAGCGTTTTTCAGTATTGCTCTGGGATTCGAGAGGCTTTGAGGTTCCTACAAAAATTGGAGTATCTTGATCAGAGACAGTGTCTTTTTGAATCTCTTCAGAAACAGAACTCCCCACAGAGGAATCCTCCTCCAAGATCTCTTCTTTGTAGTCAGAAGTTTGTGGTAAAAAATTCCCCTGTGCATTATTAGCAAAAACCTCACCAGCAAGATCAACCTCGCCAACACCAGCAGTTTCTTTTCTCTCAGAAACTAAATCTGAAATACCCTGAATCTGTTTTTGAATTTCTGAATAAAGAACATCATGATTCATTTTAGAAATTTGATTTGTCGAGAACAAAACCGACAAATAGGACAATAGCTGATTATAATGATTTCGAGTATTTTGATCTTTGCGATGCAAAGAAACTAATCCTTCGGTGGCCGAAGTACGCGCTGCAGATACAAGGACATTATTATCGGTCACCAAATCAGTAACCATATACGTCGCTGTAATAATTTTCTGTGCCTGATTCACATACGCTTCCTGTGCAGTCGTAAGGTGTAATGTTTTCCCCTGTCCTTTTACAGAAGGTGTGTTTTTTGTATGTTTTTTTGTTGCCTGAGTATTCATAAGTAAATTTAAATGTCTTTTAAGATAAATATATTATGCATGTAAAAAATAATAAATCAAGTGTTTTAAAATAAAAATGTCCTTGACTGTGGATAGCTATTCAGATCGGTTTTCAACCTAGGCATCAAAAAAACTATACATATATATGTATAGTTTTTTTTGATGCACGTGCTTGTGGTATTATGAGCATATATTCATTAATCAGAAAGATATGGCAACGAAAAAGAAAACCAAGAAAAAAACAAAAAAGGTTTCCTCAAAAAATACTTCATGGAAACTACCTACCCTAACGCTACATAAAAATGTGCGAATAATTATTTATATTGTCTCAGCACTATTTATCATCATGGCTGCATTTGGATCATCAGGTCGCATCGGTGAATTCATTCACGAAAAAGTTCTCATGCAATCAATCGGGTATGGATTTATTTTTTTACCAATCCTGTTCATCTACAGCATACGACATGCAATGCGCGATGAGTATGTATCTCTGAAAGAAAAAATCGGATTAGGGGTCATGGCACTGTCTATCATCGGACTCATTGATATGTTTTTCTCGGGACCAGAATTAAATGCAGGAGGAAGCATTGGGAAATATATTGGTAGCTCTCTTATTGCAGGGTTTGATATTTATTTCTCTTCGATTCTATTACTAGGAATTATCGGAGTATGTGCATTTATTATCTTTGACCCACAACTCATTAGTTTAAAAAATATTAAAGAAAAAATAGACCAAAAAATAGAAGAGAAAGAAGAGGAACGCCAAGAAGAACAAAAAATCGAAGCGCAGGTTCAAAAGGCAATTGAAAAGAAATCACACCAAAACACAGAGAACCAAGAAGAAACGCAGAGCGAGGAACCAAAGAAATCTTTTGCCATCACCGGACTCAAAAAGAAACCAAAAGAGAGTAAAAAAGATGATGACATTATTATGGACACAGCATCCGCAATGCCATCAAGCTACCAAACACCGCCACTAAACCTATTAGGAAAAAGTTCTGGTAAGCCATCGACAGGTGACATCAAGTCAAACGCGAATCTCATTCAGCGAACATTATCTAATTTTGGTATTGCCGTTGAAATGGATGAAATATCAATTGGACCAACGGTTACTCGATACGCGATGAAACCAGCACAAGGCGTTCGGCTATCGAAAATTGCTAGTCTCCAAAATGAATTAGCACTGGCGTTGGCCGCAAAATCAATTCGTATCGAAGCACCGATTCCAGGACGATCACTGGTAGGAATCGAAGTACCAAATACAAAAAAATCTACCATTGGATTAGGGACGCTCTTGTCCGAATCTGAATTCAAAGACCCTTCAAAGCCATTGCTGGTTTGTCTTGGTAAGGGAGTGTCTGGGGATTCACATTTTGCCAACATCGGAAAGATGCCGCATGCGCTTATTGCTGGGGCAACAGGTGCCGGTAAATCTGTTACCATTCACAACATCATTATGTCCCTGCTCTACAAGAATGGTCCAGATATGCTGAGATTCATCATGGTCGACCCAAAGCGAGTTGAAATGACGCTGTACAAAAAAATCCCCCACCTTCTTACACCCGTAATCACTGATCCGAAAAAAGCTGTTCTGGCACTAAAATGGGCAGTAAAAGAAATGGAGCGTCGATACGACGTACTACAAAAAAATACCGTTCGAGACATTAACTCATATCACAAAACGATTGTTGGCCCTGCCTACAAAGATCTATCAGCCGAAGAAATTGAAGATCGCTCAGGGGAACTACCTGAAAAGATGCCATACATTGTTGTTATTATTGATGAGCTCTCAGATATTATGAGCTCTTACCCACGAGAACTAGAGGCATCTATTGTACGACTAGCTCAGATGTCCCGAGCGGTTGGAATCCACCTACTACTTGCAACACAACGACCATCTGTAAATGTTATTACCGGATTAATCAAGGCAAACGTGCCAACACGACTAGCACTAAAGGTAGCCTCTCAGATCGATTCGCGAACCATTCTAGATACACGTGGTGCTGAAAAATTATTAGGATATGGAGACATGCTATACAAAGGAGAAGGCTCAAATGAACCAACTCGTATTCAGTGTCCTTTTGTTTCAGAAGACGAAGTAAAGAAAGTCGTTTCATATATTCAGAAAAACTACACCTTTGAGCTTGATGATACTATTAGCCTTCCTGACGAAGGTCTCGAAGATGGAGCTGGTGGCATTAGCCTAGGCGACGATTCCGACGAAGACCCGATGATCGAGGAAGCCATGCGTGTTGTACGAGAAAGCAAAAAAGCATCAACATCATACCTGCAACGTCGACTGTCTATAGGATATAGTCGTGCCGCCAGAATCATTGACCTCCTCGAAGACCGAGGGGTCATCGGACCAGCAAACGGATCAAAGCCACGAGAGGTGTACCTATCAGATGATGCCGAAGAAGATAATAATTCACAGAACGACATACTCGGAGCATATGAATAATCCTCAGAAAATAATTATTAATAGTATTGGATGCCTATTTTTTATCTTCATTGGTGTATTCGCATACAACCGATTTAAACCCTACCACCAGGGGGCACAAATCCTACATAGCTCACTTGATACATTTCAAACTATCGACACCGGCTGGACCACTCTTTCTGGAGTTACCAAAAATGTAAAATACATGAATATCAACGGTCGCTCAGTGAGTATTAATGAAGATTTATCCTTTAGTGAAACTATTGTGGTTGCACCCGGAAGCAATACAATAAACCTAGTCACGTACGACACCTTTGAAAGAGAAAAAGTATATACATATTATATATATAGTACACTGGAGACACCTGAGCATCACCCAACCTTAGTTGACGCTCTGGAGTCATCTCAAGACACATTAGAAATAACCGCCGATGAACCATCAGATGTTCATTCAGCAGAATAAATAAACATGCCAAAGAAAAAAGAAGAAGCTACCAAAGAGGAAGCAGCAAAAACAAAAAAACCTACAGAAAAACAACTAGCGGCCGAAGCTGCTGAAAAACAACTGCAGGAAACAATGGACATGATCCAAACAAAATTTGGAGAAGGTTCAATCATCAAACTCGGAGAGTCCCCAAAAGTAGACATTGATGCAATATCTACCGGATCGATCGGCCTAGATTCAGCTCTAGGAATTGGTGGTATTCCGCGAGGAAGAATTATCGAAATCTACGGTCCAGAGTCGTCTGGGAAAACAACCCTAACCCTACACATCATTGCAGAGGCACAGAAAAAAGGAGGAGTATGTGCATTCATTGATGCCG
>CAZQWK010000006.1:0-19540 GCA_964597245.1 uncultured Candidatus Saccharibacteria bacterium
CGCTTAATGTATTTATATTATGAAAAAAAATCTAGGAATTATTATAATGATTGTCATTGGTATTATGGCGATAAAATACTCTACAACAGCTTCAAATCAGCCAATAGTAGAGAATGAGGAGATGGGGAGTACTGTGCAAAATAATAGTGTAGATAATTCGATCGTGAGCCCTGAGATTCTGTTGCCAGAGATACTAAATGGAAACTATATCGCTACGGCTGACTCACAGGTATTTTGGGTAGGAAAAGGGTTAGGAAAACAGCATGCAGGTTCAATTAACCTTTCTTCTGGGAACCTTACTGTCGTGGAGAATTCTGTGAGTGGCTTGATTACTCTTGATATGAATTCAATTAGCTCTGATACTGGACCTGGTTTAGATGAGCACTTAAAAAATGAAGATTTTTTTGATGTTCAGAGATACCCAGAAGCATTCTTTGCTATTTCGGAGCTTACTCAGGATAGTATTAAGGGTGATCTAACTATCAAGGATATTGCTAAAGAGGTGGTATTCCCACTGTCAATTATTTCAACTGATAGTCAGGTTGCATTATCAGCAGAGACCAGTATAAATAGAACAGATTGGGGTATTACCTATAATTCAAGTAATTTTTTTGCAGATTTAGGGGATCGAGTAATCGAAGATTTTATTGATATCGAATTCGCAATTATTTTTGAGTATGAGCAGTAATTTTTATATTGTAGCAACGCCAATTGGTAATCTCGAAGATATAACCTATCGAGCTGTACGAATACTGTCGGAAGTCGATATTATTCTCTGTGAGGATACTCGTGTAACCGGAAAGCTACTAAAGCATTACGGTATTAACACTAGCATGAAAAGCTACCATGCTCAGTCTTCAGATGCGAAAGAGGATGCAATTGTTCAGGCGATTAAATCTGGTACCACATACGCCTTGGTTTCTGATGCAGGGACGCCAACGATATCTGATCCTGGAGTGAAACTTATTGCGCGTATACGCGAAGATGTTCCGGATATTAGCATCGTACCTGTACCGGGGGCAGCAGCCTTGGTGGCTGGTTTGTCGACCACTGGATTTAATGGAAATCAATTTACTTTTTATGGATTTCTCCCTCATAAAAAGGGGCGCAAAACTATTTTTGATTCTATCGAGTCTGATGCAGAAAAAATTAGTATTTTTTACGAATCACCGCATCGACTCATGAAAACACTGCAAGAATTATCTCTGCGTTTTGGTGAAACGGTTCGGAAAATTTGTGTGGCTCGTGAACTCACAAAATTACACGAGAGCAGTATAGTTGGAACAGCAAATCAGGTTTTTCAGTATTATATGGAAAACCCTGATCAGGTTAGGGGAGAGTGTGTTGTTATAATTGACAAGTAATTTAAAAACATACAAGGTGATACCTTGTATGTTTTTTGCTATAATCACCGTATGAAAAAATATATCCAGACAATCAAAATCGCATCAATATTACTATTATTATTTCCTTTTCTGGGTCTACCACAGTCTTTGGAGCATATTTATGTAATTGCTCTTGGGTTTGTTTCAGGAGCGGCTGCGCTATTGATGCAGCATAAGGCAGGTCTATTTAATTCAGAGGAGGATGAGACTTCTCTACAAGAGTATGTACATGATCTAAAGAAAAAATTTAAGGATCAAGAAGAAAAAATAAAAAAAGAAACTGATAACAGAATCTCTGACATTAATATAGCCGACTACGAGTAGTCGTTTTTTCAAGAGGAAATACATTATGAAATTTTCAATTAAAAATATTCTTATATTGGCCTGTGTTTTTGTTCTAGGGTATGCCGTTGCTAGAAAGCAATTTCAGCCCATATCTACTCAGCATGTAGATACGGATTTATTTTGGCAAACATGGAGGTTGTTGGATCAAAAGTATCCATTTAAAAAACCAAGTAATAGCGAGCGAATGCATGGAGCTATTCAGGGGTTGGTAAATTCATTTGAAGATGATTACTCAGTCTTTCTTCCTCCTGCTGAATCAGAATTTTTGGATCAAAATATTGCAGGGGAGTTTGGCGGTATTGGCGCGGAAATAACTATTCGTGGAGGATTCCTGTCTATCGTTACCCCTCTAAAAGGTTCCCCCGCAGAAACCGCTGGTGTGTTGCCTGGAGACATTGTGACACATGTTGATGGTGTTGAGGTTGCTGGAGAGACCTTGGATGAAAGCATTAGTCGTATTCGAGGTGGTGTAGGTGAACCTGTCGTTTTAACTATTGTTCGTTATCCAGAGCCAGAACCTGTTCAGATAGATATTATTCGTGATATTGTTCAGGTTCCGGTGTTGGATACTCAGGCGATAGATGATGTTTTTGTTATTTCTCTTTATAATTTTAATGATGGCTCTGAGGATGCGTTTAGGGACGCTCTTCTTGAGTTCAAGGATTCGGGGCTCTCTGAAATTTTGATTGATGTGCGAAACAATCCTGGCGGATATCTTGTTTCTGTTATTGATATGTTGAGTTATTTTGTTCCGCAAGGTGAAATATTGGTACGCGAGCAGATAGGTCCTAGCAAAGAAGATCAAGATTTTTATCGTAGTTTGGGTTATGACCTATTGTTTGGTGTCGATTATTCGGTCTCTGTGTTGGTAAACGAGGGTTCTGCCTCTGCATCAGAGATCCTTGCGGGAGCTCTGCGGGATATTAATCAATCTGTAATTTTTGGAGAGACTACGTTTGGAAAAGGTTCTGTTCAGGAGCTCATTGAGCTAGAAAATGGTACCGCATTAAAGGTGACAGTCGCAAAATGGTTAACCCCGCTAAATCTAGAGATTGATTCTGTAGGGATTACCCCGGATGTATATATTGAATTTGATTACGAAGGTGAATCTGATAATCAATTAGATTTTGCTATTAATTATATTAATGAAAATAAATAGTTTTTATGAAAGTCATTTTACTAAAAAATCTCAAAGGAAAAGGTAGAGCAGGGGAAGTCGTAGAGGTTCCAGATGGGTACGCATATAATGCCCTGATCCCACAAAAAATTGCCAAAGTGGCAACAAATACGGAATTAAATAAAATCAAACTCGCCAAAGATTCCGAAGAAAATAAAAAAGAAAAAGAAAAAAAACGATTGGTGAAAATTTTAACTGACATCGACGGAAAACAGATTACAATTACCGAGAAATTAAATGAAAAGGGTAGCTTGTATCATGCCTTAGGGTTGAAAGAAATTATTCGTGCTATCCACGAGCAACTAGGTATCAGCACCCCAAATCATCTGTATATCGAAAAGTATGCATTCAAGGAGGCTGGAACCTATATGCTCCAGCTCGAAGCATACAACAAGAAATCACAGCTATTTCTAGAAATCAAGCAGAAAAGAAGTGTATGAAAAGTAGAGGGTTTAGTTTGATTGAGCTGCTTGTGGTGGTGTCTATTATAGGAGTATTGGCGAGTTTAGTAATAGGGTCTCTTCACGATATCAGAATTCGCGCAAGAGACACAAGAAGATTGGCTGATATGAAGAGTATTCAGACGTCCCTTGAACTCTACTACTTGTTACATGGCGAATATCCACGGGTGGATTGGGCTAGCTCACATTTAGATAGCTGGGGGGGGCTGGAAAGTGTTTTGGGTCAAGAATTACCTGTGGACCCTCTAAATATTACAGAAACGACTTCACTGGCTCCGTTTAATGATAGTTATTTTTATGGTTATTATGGGGCTGTGGCTTCGTCGCGAGGTTGTTCAGGTCAAGCTTACTTGCTTGTGATTAATCTGGAAGGTGTTGATGATAGAACCTCAGGAGTTGAGCTTTGCGATGGTTACTTCTATGGTTATGGTGATTCTATGGTGGTTGGAGTTGATCGTTATGGAAACTTAGTCGCACCAGGAATCTAATTTAATACATATAAAAACCAAGGCGTCGCCTTGGTTTTTTGCTATTCTATTTTCTTTGCTTTCTCTAAAAAAACCAATTCTGATCGCCTAAGTAGTATTTTCGATTTCTGACGGACTCTATAGGGGGTTATTGGTGATTCTGTATCGCTCAAAAGTATCTTTAGTTTCTTTCTTTTAATAGGGAATTCAGAAATTGCCATGGTTGCTGTTATGAATGGCTCATCAAGATCTTTAACTTTAAGTTTTTCTATAATCTCTTTTTCATTAAAAAAAAGATTATTTTCGTTGTCGTGAGTCGGGGGTGGAAGGTCTCCGTTTTGAATATGTGTTCGGAGTGTTATTTCTGATATGCAAAGAATTTCCGCAAGATCACTATAAAAAATTTTTTTCATTGTAATAAGTATTTTTGCACATTAAAGCATTTTCTGAAATAAAAACCACTTTCTTTATTGAGGGAGGATTCTTTTTAAAATACATAATGTCGCACAATATACATTTTACGACGTATATATCTCAAAAAACCCATAAAAACATGGATTTTTGATTATTCGCCCTGAAATAGATAGTCTTGTAGTAAATGAATATTTTTATTTTTAAAAGCCGAGTAATAAAACACCAAGATATCTGATCGTAGCTGGTCTTTGAGGTCTTTTTTTAATTTATTGAGACCTTTTTGGTTTAGTCGATCGATTTTGTTTGCTGCAATAATATAGTTTTTATTGGATTGGTCCATTAGACTGATAAAGTATTTATCAATATCAGTTAGTCCCACCTTTGAATCTATAATAAGGCATATAAGAGCCGTATCGGCTTCGGGATGAGTGATATACCATTCAATCATGTTTTGAAGCTCTTGACGCTGTTTTTTTGATAGTTTGGCGTATCCGTACCCAGGAAGATCAACAAAATAAGACCGACGGTTATCTAGTGTCGTGATATTAAAGAAATTGATTTCTTTGGTTTTTCCGGGGGTTCTACCCACCTTCACAAGCTTCTTTCGACCCAAGAGGCTGTTGAGTGTACTAGATTTTCCGACATTAGATCGCCCGATAAATGCGATGTGAGGTGTCCCGTCATATAGGATTGCTTCTTCGTCGACAACGCCAGTGATAAATTCAGCGTTTTTAATAACAGTATTCATAGCTATACCATATACTATAACCAATAAAAAAACAGACCTATTGATCTGTTTTCGGTACCCTGCTTTTTATTGGTAATGTATTTCTAGTCCAGATGCAGCCTGTTCAAAGTTTGTGGGTTCTCCTGATTTAATATTCTCTAGGTTTTCTATAAAGGTGCTCCATAATAGATCAACCACAATAGTATTCCAGAAATAATCAAGCGGCTGGCGCAAATATGCGTCGTAGAAATTCATAAATTGTGTTTTTATGTATAAAAAATTAGATTGAGTTTGTTCATCTTCTACAGCCTCTTGGACGCTGAAGTCGAAGAAATACGAGGCAATAATAATTGCAAGAATAGTCATTATAAACCAACGGATCGATCCTTTCTGTAAATTTTTCTTTAACATGTAATTAATTATACAATATTTTAATTATATTTAAAATAGGAACTATCTGTTGCTGGTAGGTAGTCTAATGGATTAAGATAGGCGGCGGTTGGGGCTAGTGGCATTGTGTATGTTTTTCCAGAGCAGGCGTTGCTTGGTCGCTGTGTAATGCGTGCCCCCTGCCCACCGTCGACCCCTTCTGTGGCATAAATAGTTAGATGTAGGTGCGGAGCCGTGCTATGTCCTGTATTTCCTGAGTATCCAATAAGTTGGCCTTTGGATACACGCTGGTTTGCAGAAACAACATATGATGACATATGACCGAAAGTACTGGATAGTCCCATATCGTGCTCAATAAATATCCATTTACCAAAAGATCCTCGAGGACAGGCCTGATCCGTGTCCCCTACTCCAACAACAGTACCGTCAGCAATGGCGTACACAGGGGTCCCTACTGATGCGCGAAAATCAATACCGCTGTGAGATCCTGATACATACAACGTTTCAGATGATACTGTTCGACCGAATCTCTGTGTAATAAGGACGTTTTTTAGTGGCCATGCTAGAACCTCAGAGCCTTTGGGTGGTAGGGATGTTGGGTTTACGGCGAATGCAAGTTTTGATTCAAAGTTTCGAATTTCAGCATCTAGTGCAGCTATACTTTCTAGTGCTGTCTTAAGGCTGTCTTTGTATTGAGATTCTTTGGATTTAGTCTCTTGTAGTACTGCGTTTTGTTCATTTTCTTTTTCGATAATGATATCTTTTTGATTATCGAGAATTTCAATTTCACCAGCTAAGCTACTCTGTTCTGCTGCAAGAATTTTTTGCACTTCGAATAATGACTCCTTCTCGTTTCTTATTGTTTTGTTTAGTGTTAAGAGAGGTTTCTGTAGCCTAAGATGAGAGTCACGTAGCATAAAAATCTCAGAAAAATCACCACCTTTTGAAATAAGTTCTACCAAGCTAATGTTATTTTTTTGGTAAATAGACCTTAATGTGCGTGAAATATTTTCGCTATGAACTTGAATATCTGAGGTAAATTTTTTAATTCGACTCTCGTGAGTTGTGATCTGCCGAGAGAGGCGTGAAATTTCTGATTCTGTGTCTTGGATACTGGACTCCAGACTCTTACGTTCATTGTTAATACGGTTTAATTCAGCCTGAAGAATCCCTTTTTCTGCACCTACTTGATTTAATTCATTTTCAATCTGCGCAGCTTGTGCCTCAAGGGATTCACGAATTCCTTGGCGTACCTCAATTTGCCCTTCTAGGTCTGTGATGCTTTGAGCAAAAGCGAAAAAAGGAGAAAAGCTAGCTACAAAAAACATTATATTTAGTATTTTTTGAGTCGACTGCTTCATTGTGCGTAATTATAGCACAAGAAGGTCTAAAAAATAAAAAACCACTAAATAGGTGGTTTTTTATTGATCTAGATCTAAAGAGATTTAATATTATTTTTAATTCGTTCAAGGGCAACTTCTTCTCCTAGTACCTCCAGTAGAGTAAATGGGTCTGGTGATTTATCTCGACCAGATAGACTGAATCGCAGTGGCCACAGCACATCTCCCCTTCCTACTTCGTCAGCATATGGGAAAATATATTCTCGTAATGATTCCTTGTTCCAATCTGCCGAGTACGACTCAATCATTTCTTGTACATGAGACAAATGTTTTGTTGCGTCTTCAGCGGTTCCTTTTTTCCAGGTAACTTTTTCTGTATTAATCTCAGGGTGAACAAAATAGTAATCTAGTTCACCTGCAGAAATCATCCCTTGCACATCAGATAATGCATTGGTACGTTCACGGATAATTGGCGTAATTTTCTCCATAATAGATTCGTTGTACGCTGGCGTATCGCGCAAGTCATCGAATAATGGATCAATATATTTTCGAAAATCATCAATCGATAATTGATTTAACCATTGTTTGTTCAGCCATGATAATTTATCTAGATTGAAACCTCCTGGGCCCTTTTGAACCTGACCCAGTGAGAATGCTTGGATTAATTCATCTTTAGTGAATATCTCTTGTTCTGTTCCTGGGTTCCATCCGATAAATGCTAGGAAGTTTAATAATGCCTCAGGTAGATATCCATTATCTCGATAATCCATTGCTGCAGTATTAGTGTCACGTTTTGATAATTTCTTTTTACCGTCTGGGCCTAAAATAAACGGTACATGAGCGTAGGTTGGTGTATCAAAACCTAGCGCCTCGTGTAGTAGGATTTGTCGTGGTGTATTTGCGACATGTTCCTGGGCGCGAATAACATGGGTTACCCCTTCGTCGTGATCATCAATGACTACCGCCAAATGATACAGCGGACTGTCGATGTTTCGTGCGATAACGAAATCTCCTAAATCCGTTGTGTCAACAGAAATCTTCCCCAGGATCTCATCATGAAATGTTACTGTTTTGTTTGGGTTTTTGAATCTAATCACTTGCCCTGATCCGTCTTTTGCTTCTTCTGCCTCGTAGGCGTTTCCATCAGTAATCATTTTTTGTAACAATTCCTGGTGACGTGATAAGTGTTCTGATTGCCGATATACCTCGTCATACTCCATTCCAAGCCACGAGAAAACTTCGTAGATTTCATCTTCGTATGCTTTTTCGTTACGTTCTTTGTCGGTGTCTTCTACTCGCAAAATAAATTTACCTCCATTTTTTCGAGCATACGCATAATTATAAAAAGCGGTTCTAATTCCTCCAACGTGAAATCGCCCTGTTGGCGATGGTGCCATTCGTGTTACTACTTGTTTATTCATGTATTCGAGTGTATCAAAAAAGGTTACATCTATAAAGATGTAACCTTTTTATTTATCATGAGCTAGTGCTATTCCTGTAATCTCTTCTGCAATCTTGCGTGCTGAGTTGGGAATAGAGAATCTTTCTGCGCCTTTTCTCATTACCTCTTGAATGTCTGGATTATCATAGATCCTGTTTATTTCAAAAACAAGAAGCTTTTCGCTTAAATTGTTTTCTTCGATAACAATACAGGCATCTTCACGGGCATAATTATATGCATTCTTGATTTGGTGGTTTTTGTGAGAATTTGGTAGTGGAATAACGATAGATGGAATTCCCCAGTGAGCAATTTCAAATAATGTAGAACCTGACCGGGTAATTACAACATCAGCTACTCCAGCGATCATTTTCATTGACAGTACATTTAAGTTACCAAATATATGATATCGATTCCTAAATGAGTTATCTATCAGGGTCGCATCAGTAAGTTTTTTCATTGAATCAAGGTTAGATTTCCCTACCTGGTGGATTACCTGGTATTTTTGCAATAGCTCAGGAAGAGCCTTTTCAATTGCTAGGTTGATACTCTGTGCGCCTAATGATCCACCTAGAATCCATAATACGGGTACATCCGGATCCAATCCCAAGAACTCATGAGCTCCTTCTGATGTTGGGTCTAGTAAATCGTGTCGGATTGGTTGACCTGTGTGAATGAGTTTTTCTTTCGGGAAGTAGTCTACTTCTTGCTTGTAAGATACTGCAATTGCTCGTGCGAATTTCCCAGCCCAGACGTTAACACGACCAGGGACAGAGTCAGATTCATGTACGATTACTGGAATACCCAAAATCCGTGCTGCAAAAACTGTTGGGAACGCCGCATATCCACCTTTTGAGAATACGACATCTGGGAAAATAGCAAAAAGATTAAAGAATCCTTCAATTAATCCAATACCCATCTTTAGCATATCTCCGATCGATTTTAGTGACGGGGATACGCGTTTTTTTCCTGCGCTTACTTGTCGATAGATGATCCCATTTTCCTCCAGTGCACGGCGGTCGTATGGTGTATCCGATACGTAATATAGTCGCGCATCAGCTAGATTTTCTGAATCAATGATATTATTTAATTCCTCGGCAACAGCGATCAGTGGGTAGAAATGACCTCCTGTACCACCTCCTGTAAGTACAACTTTCATACTCGAAATTATAACATAAGTAAAAAAAAACGTGCTATACAACACGTTTTCTTTTCTTGAGAGGTTTTTTGGTGTACCGAGAGATACCTAGAACAATACCGATTTCAGCTAGCGTTACGACGAGTGCGGTACCTCCATTACTCATAAAAATCAAGGGTAGACCTGATAATGGAACTAATCCAGAGATGGCCGCGATATTAAAGAATACCT
Organism: uncultured Candidatus Saccharibacteria bacterium; assembly: GCA_964597245.1. GTDB lineage: Bacteria > Patescibacteriota > Minisyncoccia > Phycocordibacterales > UBA1006 > UBA1006. The sequence continues at coordinate 9,514 of CAZQWK010000006.1, forward strand.
GTATAACAATCAATAGTATGATCCCAACAACTAGGTTTTGTGTAAACAGGGTTGGAGCATAGCGCGCAATACGTAAACCAAAAAAAGCAAACAAGGTATAAAGAGAGATTAATACTACCCCACCAATAAACCCGTACTCTTCTGCAAAGATGGCAAAAATGGAGTCACTACTTGATTCTGGTAAGTATGGGCCAAACTTATGAACACTTTGACCGAGACCTCGTCCGTATAACCCTCCGGAACCAATCGCAATTCGAGATTGGCGAATCTGATATGAGGAACCGTAGGGGTCAATATTTGGGTCACTAAACGTCTTGATTCGATCAATAATATAAGGGTTAGCCCATACATAGGCCCCAACAAATATAACACCAAGTAGTATTGTTGCGCCTATGTGCTTCCAAGGTGCGCCACGCAGCCAATATAAAATAAATGCAGTTAGTCCAATAAGTGCTAGTGATCCTGAATCAGGCTGTTTAATTAGGGTTCCTAGTGCAACACCGAGAAATCCTAGAAAAGGTAGTAGGCCATACTTCCACTCTTTTATTTTATCTCGATATTGGGCAAACCATGCTGAGAAAAAAACAATAACAGCGAATTTTAATAATTCTGCTGGTTGAAATGAAATAAAACCTAGTGAGATCCATCGTCGCGCTCCACCGTGACTAAAACCTAGTGGACTAAATACCAGTAGCGTTATGATGATTCCGGCTCCGAAAATATAAGGAGCCATTTTTTTCCAGAAAGAGAAATGAATATGTGAAAAACCATACATAACCCCAAGGCCACCAAATACACCCATACCTACATGCCGAATCATCATGGCCCAGAATTGATCACGGTTTTCTGTGAAGACTCCTAGGGATGTTGAAATAAAAGTAATTAACCCTACCGCTACTAGAATAATTGTGACCCAAAGGAATTTCTTGTCCCATTCGTGTTTTCGTATTCTTCTTGACATAATAATAACTTAACCAACGATAACTAAAATAATCCCTGCAGCACAAGAAATAATTGAGAACACCCAATAGCGCATAGTCACTTTTTCTTTGCTCCATCCTAGGGTTTCTAGGTGGTGATGTAGAGGAGCTACATTAAATACTTTTACGTTGAAAAAACGACGAGAAATAATCTGTATCAACGAGGATGCAGCTGTAAGAATCAAGGGTAAACCAATTAGTAAAAATTCAAATACTGTATTCGTTAAAAAAATTAAAACGGCCAATGAGAGGGTTAGTGAGAGAATTCCAGTTTCTCCTAGGTAAAAGCGAGCTGGTGGAATATTAAACCATAGAAACGCCATGAGTGCGCCCATCATAACGAATGCAAAGGTGGCGATATCATATTGCAATTGAATAATTCCAATAAAACCATACGCAGCAAAGATAATTGCAAGCACTCCTGACGCAAGGCCATCAACGCCATCAATAACGCTGCTTGAAAATAGACCTAAAACCACGAGCATAACAAAAGGTATAAATAGATACCCCAAGAAAATATCTACAGACAAGAGAGGTACGGTAATGGCATCATACCCAAGTCTATAGTAGAACCATAGACCAACAACAGCTCCAACAAATAAGACAAAAGTTATACGAATTCGTCGAGGGATACCGATTGCTAGCTGTTTTTCGCTGCCAAATATCTGTAGTAGATCATCAACCAGACCCAACCCTGCCCCAAGTAGCATACATAGAAACGGAATAAGCGTCTGGTTTCTACTAATGAATTCAATATTTTCTATACCAAAACTACCAAATATTCGAGAAACCAAAAGTGTTAGTAGAACAGTGAGGGTAACCGTAAGCCAAACAATAACCCCTCCTACTCGTGGGGTTTTTGTTTCTGCAGGATTATGGATTTTTTTAAACTCCGTGCTCATACCCTGACCATTTTCTCGGGTATTATTTTTATCAATTCGAGATGAGCGTTTCCATAATCTGTATTTATAAAAAATATGACTAAGAAATGGGGTTAATGCTATTCCTAATACAAAAGCAATAAGTGTAGGTAGTAAGATTTTAAAAATTAAAAGACTTTCAATCATAATAATTATTCATTATCTCCTACTACTAAAATTTCCTCCTCCTGACTTGCTTCATGATGGTATTGCATTTCAAGTTCTGTGAGTTTTTGCGACATTTTCTCGTGCCCAGGAAGCTGCTCTGCCGAAGAGATGCCTAGAAATGAAAATAGGTCGTGCGTAGGTATGTACAGCGGTGCACGTTTATCTTGCAGGTTTGGTTTCTTTGAGATAAGTCCTCGAATCAAGAGGTTGCGCAAGATAAACATTGAATTTACTCCACGTATGAAATCAATTTCGGCTTTTGTAATCTGCCCTTGGTACATAATAATACTTAGTGTTTCAAGTGCTTGCTTGCTCAACTCTTTGTTTTCTTGTTGCCGTGTAATTTCAGCAATAATATCGGCTGCAACTTCAGCAGTCATGAGAGCAACGGAATCATTGGTGTGCACCAAATGAAAACCTCTGTTTGTATAATACTGCTCCATATTTACGATGGCATCTTTGATGATGTCAACGGGCGTTGATGTTTTTTTTGATAACCAGTCATAGCTTACCGGCTCGTTTTTAAAAAACAGTAGTGCTTCAATTTTCTGTTCTATTAGTTTCATACGTTTTCAATGTGAATATTTTTAAAATTTTGCTCTTGAGTAACATGGAGTGCTCCGTTTTTAACCATCTCAAGCATAGCTAAAAACCCAACAACCTTGTAAACAACAATTTCTTTCTTATTTTTGTTGTTTAGGTAGCCGCCTATAAATGAATTAAAGTCGGTCGAGATGACAGATCTAATTCTTTTCTCCAGTGAATGCATCATCTCCTCGATATGAACAGCAATGCGGATTGTTGCCTCTTTTTTCTTTGGACCAATATCAGGAACCTCATTGAGTACAGAAACAAGAGCTTCGTGAAGAGATGTGATACCAACCCCTGGTCCTGGATCAAAACGTACTATTTTTTTTGGTGCTGTTGCGTGATAAAACTGAGGGCGACTATAAAAACGTTTTTTAAGCTCTTCTGCTGATTCAGCATACACTTGTAATAGTGATAATCGATACTTAAGCTCTTCAATATTATCCTCTTCCTCTTCATTGAGCTCTAGTGTTGGCAAGAGTGACTTCGATTTAATGAGTGTCAGGGTTGATGCAATAAAAATAAAATGGGTTTTATTAGCAATAGACTCTTCATCAAGAGACTGAACAAAGCGAATATATTCATCTGTAATTTCTGCCAAGGAGATATCGTTAATAGGAAGCTTCCGTCGTTCAATAAGTTTTAGTAAGGCATCAATTGGCCCCTCAAACTCTTTGGTTGTAACAGTAAATGAATTCATTAAGGGTTATTATAGCAAACTTTGATGCTAAATAAAAAACCTATGAATATAGGTTTTTTATAAAATAATTGAGTGAAGTTTTTTATTTTTTCTTTGCTTCTTGTAATGCAATAGATAGCTCTTCAAGTTGATCTTGCGAAACCATAGACGGAGATTCCATCATAGGATCGCGACCAAGACCATTCTTTGGAAATGCGATAACTTCTCGAATAGTTTTTTCGTTTTGAAGAATCATCATTAGGCGATCAAATCCCCAGGCAATTCCTCCGTGCGGTGGTGTTCCTGATGCAAATGCTCGTAGCATGTGCCCGAAATTCTCTTCAATTTTTTCTTCTGAGTGCCCTAGGATTCCTAGAATTGATTTCAGAATTTCTGGATCATGCGCTCGCACTGACCCTCCTCCAATTTCATAACCATTCAATACAATATCATATTGTGCTGCAATAATATTTTCGATATTTGTTTGGTTTTTTAAATCCTCTACGAATTCAGGTTTTGATAGCGAAAATGGATTATGGGTAAATGTCCACTCTCCTTTTGCTTGTGGGTCGTCTGAATCAGCTGTCTTCTCAAAGAAAGGAAAATCTACAATCCAACAAAATGCTAGAAGGTTTGGATCATCTTTGTCTTCTCGAATATCCGGCCTATCGTTTCCGTATTTTTCCATGGCTTCAGCATATGGGATTCTTGGAAATGGGATCTGCTGAATTCGTTTTTCTGGATATAATTCCGTGACAATTTTAATAAGAAGATCTTCATTCATCTGCATAATTTCCTTCTCGGTGGCAAATGAAATCTCCATATCTAGCTGTGTAAATTCTGGTTGTCGATCTCCGCGCAAATCCTCATCACGCATACATCGCGCGAATTGGAAATACCGCTCCATACCTGCTGCCATCAATAATTGTTTATATTGCTGAGGTGATTGCGGTAGTGCATAAAAATTATGCGGAGACAATCGTGATGGAACAACATAATCTCGAGCCCCTTCTGGTGTTGATTTTGTTAGGATTGGTGTTTCCAATTCCAAGAAATCATTTTGATCTAAATAATCTCGACATAATTTTGCAACCTTGTGTCGCATTTTCATGTTGTCTTGCATACGCGATGTACGCAGGTCAAGATATCGATTTTTTAGGCGTACTTCTTCGTTTGTATCAGCTGTTGATTCGGTGATATCAAAAACAGGTGTCTCTGCTTTGTTAAGAACATCAAATCCAGTAATTTCTAACTCGACGTCTTTTACAAAGAAGTCTCGCACTCCAGTTTCTTCTACCTGAGCCTTGAATTCTTTTGCATTTTTATCGTTTCGATCATTTACAGTTCCAGTAACAGCAACAACCCATTCGGGTCGCAAGGTTTTTGCCACCTCTAGAACTTCTGGTTTACCAAAAACCACTCCTTGGATTTTTCCTGAAGTATCTCGAAAATCAAAGAAAGCCATTTTTCCTTGGTCTCGCGCAACATCGATCCAGCATTGAATCATAACTGTTTCTCCAGCATGATTATGTAAATTTTTAATCTGTGTTCGTTTCATTTTTTTATATAAAAAAGCCCCTGCATATTATGAATAATCAAAATATACAGGGACGATTTTGCGCAAAAAGCAAACCCGCGGTACCACCCTGATTCCCTGTGCATTACAAGGCGCTCTTTCTGTAATTATTTCCAGAGGCAGAAATAATATTGTACACCTCGGCGTTGTCAGTGCGTCATTGGTATATTTATTCTAGCAAAAAAGACAAATAAAAAAAGCATGTATACATGCTTTTACGATTTGGTTGTTTTAATGTGCACAGGCTACGTCCCCCTCACAAAGTGCCCAAGAATGCGATCGCCAGGCAACCGGATCCCTAAAGGGGTGATTGACATCTAATGGCTGACTCATGTCGAGAATAGTGCGCCCTGGATCATAGAGAAGTAATTTATACCCTTCTCCTGTGGTAGGGGTCCAGTATAAGAAACCATCATCAGACCGGGAGCCTTCTGCATATGGTAGTGTTGCCATATATGTAGGGCTAAAATCAGCAGTACCCGGTCCGGCATTACCTATATAGGCATTGGGACCAGATAAATCCTGGCCACCCCAGTGTACTGCAGCACTATCCCAGTCTTCACTAATAGGATAGCTTCCATGATCAAGATAGTACAGCTCGAGAGCTGTTTGAACCGCTCTCATTTCTGATTGCCATCGTGCCTCCCTGGATTTTTGCCGGGCATCATTTAGGCTCGACATTACCATAGAAGCTAGTACCCCAATAATAGCAACAACTACTAGTAGCTCTATTAGAGTAAATCCTTTTTCTCTTGTTAACATAATCATATACTATCAGGTACAGTATTTTTTGTGAACATGCGAGATGCATACGTTACTCGAAACTCTGGCAATCACTACAGCATAGGTATCAACACCCCACCTTTTTTTCATGAGGTCTCTGGATCAATAACTAATCTCTCCCTATTATTTTTAATAAACTTTGGAAAATCATAATAAAATTAATATACATATGTAGTGCGCCCATAATAATTATTTTTCCATGATCTTCTGATGGGTTATTCTCATAGATTTTTTTATATGTCTGCGCATCGTATACCGTTAAACCAGAAAAAACTAAAACCCCAACAATAGTTACAACCCAGTCGAGTGTATTTGAGGATAGAAAGATGTTCACTACAGAAGAGATGAATACACCCCACATTCCTGTATAGAGAAATACTCGCCATCCTGACATGTCGTATTTTGTTGTTTTACCAAAATATGCCAATGCTGCAAATACAGCAATTGCCCCAACAAAAGCCGAAACAATAGTCGCGTTTGCATACGCCAGTAATAACCCAGACAGGGTTACTCCAATCGTAATTGCATAGATGTAAAAAAGAATCTCAGCCCATAGGCGCGATAATTTATTAATCCCCCACTGAATACCAAATAGTAAGCCTAATTGAACTGCAAATAATCCATAGTAATAAATATTTGATGAAGAAATGACTTGCAGGATCTCAAAACCAGCAACGGTGTGAACCAAGGTAAAAGAAATGATTCCCGAAACAAAAACTCCTAATGCCATTTTTGAATAAATTTTCCCAAAATATGCACGCAGCCCTGCTGATTGAGGTGCTGCACCTGCTGAATGTGTACTAATCATAATTATTTTTCTGAACGTTTTTTAAAGACGAGTAATAAAATTAAGCCGATAAACAGCGCCGAAACACCATCAATCAATGAGGATGTTTGCCGTTTCTGGAACCGCTCTAATTCTTCCCATTCTTGTTTTTGTAGACACTCCTGAATTTCTTGCTCGCTACGTTCGTATGGAGGATTAAATTCTGGAACTGCTCGGCTGTAATCATGACGACACATCTCCATAGAAACATAGCTATTCGGATCAGAATCAAAGAATGCTAACTTTAATGACGAGCTGATAGTCATAATTCCTCCAATGGAGGCAATAATAACCCCAGCAGCAAACGTCAGTGTTGGTACAACATGCACCAACCAATGTGTTTTATGTGACATATATAAATTCTAGTACGAATACATCTGAAATACAAACAAAAAAAGTAGGCTATAGACCTACTTTTTCTCGAATCTCTTTCATAAAGGGGCGTACACGATTTTGTATTTTTGTTTTCCCTTCGTCTAAGATTTGTCGAACGATACCTGGATTGTCTTCGTAGTACTTACGACGCTCACGCATTGGCGTAATAAAATTCAAATAATTTTCTAATAGAATCTTTTTTGAATCACCGTATCCTAGCCCTCCTTCTAGGTAACCCTTTCGAACTTCCGACAACTGGGGTTCGGGTGTAATCAATTTATGGATCGCAAACACATTACATTCATCTGGATTTTTTGGCTCATCTGGGTTTTTACTATCAGTAACGATCCCCATGATGGCTTTTTTAATTTCCTTGTCGGTTCCAAACAATGGAATCGTATTTCCGTATGATTTAGACATCTTTTGACCATCGGTTCCTGGAACAGTAGCCACTGATTCCTTAACTAATTCTTGTGGTTCTGTAAACGTATCTCCGTATATATTATTAAACTTACGGGCAATTTCGCGAGTCATTTCAACATGTTGTACCTGGTCTTTTCCTACGGGAACCACTTCTGCGCCTGGTAACAGAATATCTGCGGCCATGAGAACTGGGTAATTAAATAAGCCTACCGAAGCCTCAATACCTTTCTCAGATTTGTCTTTGAATGCATGGGCTCGCTCAAGCCACGGAACCGTAACCAGACAATTAAACATCCATGTTAGCTCTGTTAATTCTGGAATATCAGATTGGCGATATAATGTCATTTTCTCTGGATCCAATCCAATTCCTAGATAATCCAAGATCAGATTTTTAATTTGATTAGCTAGTTCGTCTTTATTTTGTACTGTAGTCATTGCATGATATTCAGCAATGAATACATATAAATCAAATTCTTCCTGGGAATCAACGAATTGCTTCATAGCTCCAAAATAATTTCCAATATGTGGTTTTCCTGTTGGTTGCACCCCTGATAAGGCGACTTTTTTATCTGTACTTTTCATAAAAATAAATTAACTTTTTTCTACGGTATGGATAACACGTGTCGGGTACGGGATTTCAATATCTCGTGCCTCAAATGCGCGCTTGAGACGTTTGCGTAATTCACCTGCAATTAAAAATTGTTTTTTAGGGTAAACTTTCCCGAGTATACGAACAGTAATTGCATAATCAGAAAGGTTGTCTACTCGTAAAAAATACGGCGCCTCTATCATGTTGGACTGGAATTCCGGATCATTAAATATCTCCCTGCCGACCTCGTCAACAACTTCTTGCACGTGATCTATTTTGGTATCGTATCCAACATTAATTTTCAAATCAACCATTGAATAGTCTTTTGATTTATTTGATGCGATATTAATTTCCCCATTAGGTATATAGTGTATTGTCCCATCTAGTTGTCTGATTTTTGTTACGCGTAGGGTCATACCTTCAACGGTCCCATGGTAGTGGTTGTTTGAATCAACAGAAATTACATCACCTATACGAAATTGGTTTTCTGCAATAATAAATAATCCATTAATTACGTCTTTTACGAGAGACTGGGAGCCAAAACCTATTGCCACCCCGATAATCCCTGCCCCGGTAATCAAGGGTCCTACGGGTACTCCAATTATTTGCAATGCACCCAATATAGCTGCAATCCAAATAAATATTCCAAAAAAATTCTGTGAGATGTTGATTAGTGTATCTTCTCTTTTGAGCTCTTCGGACTCTGAGACAAAGGAACCTTTCGGTACCATCTTTCTAACTACACGCGTAATAATTCGATTCATGAATCGAGAAAGAACCCATGTACCCAACAGGATTCCGATTATAAAAAAACCTTTGTCCTGCATCCATGGCCAGATACCAGCCATAAAATCACCCCAATATTTATTAATTAGAAACATATTAATACAAGACGAATTAATTATTTATAAATAACTGCATTTGCCGCTTCCATTCGTAAAGCACAACCGCCGCTGCAACCGAAACGTTTAGGGATTCAACACCGTTCTCCATAGGGATTGATACAATAAAATCAGCATGCTCTTTGGTTTTTTCAGAAACACCTTTCCCTTCACCTCCCATTACAATAACTGTTGGGCTATCAAATTTCTGAGACCAAACAGTCAGAGGGTGCTTAGCTTCCTCATCCATGTCGATAGCAGAGACCCAAAACTTATTATCTTGTAGCCGCTTGATAGTTTGATTAATATTAGCGACGCGTACAATAGGAACATGAATTAGCGCTCCGGCTGATGTTTTATATACTGTTCCATTTACTGGAGCCTGTCGGTCTTTTGATACAATAACTCCAGAAACCCCTACTGCTGCTGCTGTACGTAAAATCGCTCCAAAATTATGTGTATCTTCGATATGATCCAGAACCAAAACACATGGCATCGAGTCTAAATCGATATTTTCCATCCAATCATCAAACTCTACGTATTCTGGTCGTCGAATTAGAGCCACAACGCCCTGGTCATTAACATCACCTACGTAATCCTGCAACTTCCTCTTTGTAACAGGGTTGGTTGGAATCTTGTTTTCTTTTGCAAATGCACGTAGTTCAAGAAATCCACCATCCTTTGCGGCCATTTTATCTGAAATAAAAATACGCATTACGTTTTCTGGATTACGCAATAGCTGTTCTTCTACAGGTTTTTTTCCATAAATATAAAAAGAGTCTCCTTTTGTTTTCATAAATAAGAGTATACTTTTTTTTGTCAGAATGTATAGAAAAAAAATATCTCATTGATATAATAGTTATCAATGAATATGCAAAAAATTAACGAGCAAGAGAAGCAATGGCTACTAGACGAAAAATACGCAGGAGTAACATGCGATGAATACGAAAAAGAATGTCGGTTGATAGAAAATGGAGTTCCTGTTGCTTATCTTATTGGAAACATTGAGTTTCTAGGTTGCCAGATTGATTTATCCAATAAACCCTTGATACCACGGGCGGAAACTGAGTTTTGGGTGGATATTTTTCTTCGGACGCACAAATTAAAAATAAGCCAAGAAAAACATATTCTCGATCTATTTGCAGGATCTGGCTGTATTGGTATTGCGATTGCATACCATACAGGATGCCATATAGATTTAGGAGAAATAGATCAAAAAAACATACAACAAATACAAAA
>CAZQWK010000007.1:0-16691 GCA_964597245.1 uncultured Candidatus Saccharibacteria bacterium
CCGCGATTACTAGCGATTCCGACTTCATGAGGGCGAGTTGCAGCCCTCAATCCGAACTGAGGATAGGTTTGAAGGATTGGCTCAGGATTACTCCGTCGCGACCCGTTGTCCTACCCATTGTATCACGTGTGTAGCCCGAGATATCAAGGGTCATGCTGACCTGGCGTCATCCTCTCCTTCCTCCCCCCTCACTGGGTACTAAGTAATTACTACTCAGTGAGGGGGCAGTCTCGCGTGACACATATAACACACGATGAGGGTTTCGTTCGTTACCCCACTTAAGGGAACAATTCAAACCACGAACTGACGACGGCCATGCAACACCTGCTTTGCCACAATATCGACTATCTATTTCTAGTGTGCCGCCTGAACAAAGTTTCTAATCTCGGTAAGGTTCTTCGTTTATCGTCGAATTAAACCACATGATCCACCGCTTGTGCAAGTCCCCGTCTATTCCTTTGAGTTTTAAGCTTGCGCTCGTACTTCCCAGGCGCTTCTCTTAACGCGTTAGCTACGCCTCACAGAGGGTCGATACTCCATAAAGCTAGAGAAGATCGTTTAGGCCCTGGACTACTGGGGTATCTAATCCCATTCGCTACCCAGGGTTTCGTCCCTCAGTGTCAGTAATGTGCCAGTGCGCTGCCTTCGCTTTTGGTATTCCCCATGATATCAACGGATTTCACCCCTACACCATGAGTTCTACGCACCTCTCACATACTCAAGCCATACCGTTTCAAATGCGTTCCCCGTGTTGAGCACGGATCTTTCACATCTGACTAATATGGCCACCTACGGACCCTTTACGCCCAATAATTCCGGATAACGCTCGAGGTACTCGTATTACCGCTCCTGCTGGCACGAGTTTAGGAACCTCTTATTCTTACGCTAATGTCAATATACTTCTTCACGTATAAAAGATGTTTACATCCCGAAAGACTTCATCCATCACGCGGCGTCGCTCCGTCACACTTTCGTGCATTGCGGAAGATTCTCGACTGCAGCCTCCCGTAGGAGTTTGGACCGTGTCGCAGTTCCAATGGTGGGGGTCAGGCTCTCACCTCCCCTACACGTCATAGCCTTGGTAGTCCATTACACTACCAACTAGCTGATATGAAGCAGGCCATTCCATGAGCGATAAATCTTTACCCCGAAGGGACCATCAGGTATTAGCTACAGTTTCCTGCAGTTATTCCTGACTCATGGGTATGTTCCTACCTGTTACTACCCCGTTTGCCACTAACCCTATGTAAACACAGGGTTCGTTCGACTTGCATGCCTTATCCACGCCGCCAGCGTTCATCCTGAGCTAGGATCAAACTCTACTAAAAAACATGTGGTATTGAATACCCTTTCGCATGTTCATAGAACGAAACAAAATGTTTCGTTTGAAAACTATCTCTGTGAGTCTCTCGTGGATAATGAGAGACTCTTAAAAATACTGGAATAATTAGGTGTTCTTTCATTACTGAAAGAACGTGATTGCACTTTCCTTTTTACAGGAAAGTCTCAGTAGTTTCCCTAGTGGATATACTAGAGAAACTGAATCATAGCCAAAACCTCATAATTTGCATGAAGAGGTTTTAGCTACCTTGTATGTATTTGTTTGTTAAAGTACGACAGGAAGTATTATACATAGATGCGGAGATGGTGCAAGTTTTTTGAGGGAGGGGGTATTAAAAAAAGAAAAATAGGTCTCTAGGCCTATTTTTCAAAAATAACAAATTAAAGTTTTTCTAGGTAACTAATCATTTCTCCAATAGTGTTTGGACCTACACGACCATCTCCTCCTCCAATTTCAGCCTGCTGAAATTCTCGAACAAGACGTTGAGTACCTGGACCAAAGTCACCATCCACAAGAACTTCTTCATCTAAATAAACATCAAGAAACTCTTGAATAGTTTCTACAGCAGAGCCACTATCACCATTGGTATAAATGCGCCCAGTAGCAGACAGATCTTCAAGAGCAGAAACAAGCTCGGTATTTCCAGAAGTGGCTTCGATCTGTTCAGAGGCCGGTGTACTCTCCCCTACATCTTCCCTGATTACAAATTCCGTAGCATCAGAGGTATCATCCGACAGATCAACAGAAGAAGAATCCTCTATTGGTTCCTGGTCAACCATGGCAATCTCTTCATCTGAAACAATATCGGCACGAGTATACGTTACATTAGTATCTAGATGTGTAAGAGCCCAGTACCCCCCTAAACCAAGCAAGACCAAAAACATAAGCTGAGTAATTTGATATTTAAATTCATTCATAACCCATATTATAACAGCAAGCACCAAAAGATCGCAATCTTATTTTTTGGGATAAAATCAGAATATAAAATAGTCAATTTTTCTTTTTAGATCTTTTTGATACCATAGGGCACATATGGATACATTAATTAGTTTCTTGCCGGTACTACAGATTATTTTTTCAGTACTCCTAATTATCCCAATCCTTCTTCAGTCACCTGAAGAATCTCTTGGGGGTGCTTTTGGAGGAAGTGACTCAGTAGACACCACAAAGGCAACTCGCAGAGGTGCAGACAAAATGCTATTTCGCTCTGCTATTATTTTTGCAGTATTATTCGTCGTAGTAAGTATTCTTGTAGTACTAACTAAATAACCTAAATACAGTAAGTATGAATGTGAATTACACACGACGATCATTTTTACTTCCTGTTTTTTTTATTTTATTGGTGCTGTCATTAGGACATCTTGTTTGGCGCCAGGCAGAAAATTTAAAAACAGAAGTAAAAACAAAAAACGGTTCTTTCCACGAAGGAGTAATTGGATCGCCTCGCTTTATTAACCCCGTATTGGCTCAGTCTCAAACAGACCAAGACATTACACGACTAGTATTTACTCCGCTCATAAACATCACACAATCACAAGACGAACCAGAGTATCTTTTAGCTGAGGATGTTCTTATTTCAGACAACGGCCTTACCTACACCATCAAGTTACGGCCAAATACACTATTTCATGATGGTCACGTAATTACAGCCTCTGATGTTGTTTACACAATAGAACAAATTCAAGATCCTCTTATCAAAAGCCCACTCTCCAGTCAGTGGCAAGGTGTACAAGCAGAGAGTATTGATCAATACACAGTCGAAATACAACTTGTTCGAGCCTTTGAAGACTTTATCTATAATTTAGAGATAGGTATCGTACCCGAACATATCTGGGGTGATATTGATCCTCAGGAATTTGTATTTAGCACATACAACACTAACCCTATCGGAAACGGACCCTATACCATTGCAGACATTGATCTAGACAAAAATGGTATCCCTACAAGATACACCCTCGAGCAAAGCAGTAATAGCTACGAAGAATCTTATATTGAACAAGTACATTTCCATTTCTACGAAGATGAACCACACCTGATCGAAGGGCTTAACAAGCACAACATCAATGCAGCGTATGGAGTATCCCCAGAATACCTAGACGATCTGAGTCGCTACTATACCGTTCACACGGAGACATTACCACGGGTATTTGGATTATTCTTTAATCAAAACGAGCAACCTCTTTTCCAATCAAAAGACATCAGAACAGCTATTCAAAAAGGTATTGATACCGAACTCATCACATCGGAAGTCTTTCAGGGATTTGCACACCGCATTAGTGCACCAGATGCAAGTCAATCAAATGAATCTGAATACAACCCAACCCAAGCCCAAGAACTCATCGAAGAAAACGGATGGGTAATAAATCCAGAAACAAATATTTATGAAAAAACAAAAAATAATGAAACTCAAATTCTGGAATTCAGTATTGCAATACCAAACATAGAAGACATGCAGTTGGTCGCGGAATCAATCAAAAACCAACTATCTATGATTGGTGTAGTGGTAAACATCCGGTCATACGACCAAGGAAACCTCAACCAAAACATTATCCGAGGTCGTGATTACGAATCACTACTCTTCGGATACGAAATTGAAAAGAAAAGTGATCTGTATGCATTTTGGCACTCCAGCCAAATTAGTGACCCTGGTCTAAATATCAGCCTGTACAACAACAAGAGTGTTGATCAAAAATTAGAGCGATTACGAATATCCGAAACAAGTGAATTTGAATCTATTGTTTCAGATATTGTCGATGACGTACCTGCAGTATTCCTCTATAGTCCAAAATATATCTATATCCTCCCAAAAGAAATAAAAGGAATCTCACTAGAGAACATTCAGTCGGCCCACCATCGATTCAGCAGTCTTTCAGAATGGTACACCGAGACACGAAAAGTTTGGCCAATATTTATCCACTAAAAAAATAAAATACCTCTATTCAACCAGAGATTAAGAAAACACCATACGAAATATTATGGTGTTTTTATTTTAATAAAGATCAGTAATCTTCCCCTCTTCGCCCGCATCAACCTATTCAGAAATCACGATTCATGATACAAAATAGCTATGTTAATTCGTATCGAAAAATATCTATCAGAACAAGGCACCATGTCGCGACGAGAAGCAAAACGTTTCATCCAGTCAGGCGACATATTGATCAACAACAAAAAAGCCCAGCCGGGAGACAAAATTAATACCGAGACAGACCAAATCTCATTCAGTAGCAATATCAAGACTGAAATGAATAAAAAAGAAACCGTGCTGGTCTACAAACCCCGAGGATACCTATCCTCAAAAGATACTCACGATAAAAACATTTTTGATGCCTTTCCTCAATTTAAAGACCTGAACACCGTAGGAAGACTCGATAAAGAGAGTGAAGGTCTGATTCTATTATCAAACGACGGAATGATCACCAAGGCCATTACAGGAAAAGACCACCTCATTGAAAAAGAATACCTGGTGCACGTACGGGAAAAAGTAACCCCCAGTATGATGAAAAAAATGTCAGAAGGAATCAAACTAGAAGATGGCTGGACAAAACCAGCAATCGCAAAAAGAGACAGCAACCATTCATTTAAAATAACCCTACAAGAAGGACGCAAGCATCAAATTAGACGCATGGCCAATGCATGTCGCCTAACTGTCCTATCCCTAAAACGAATTCGTATTCACAACATCACCGCACCACGAATGCTACCGGGTAATTTCAAAAAACTCACCCCCGCACAAATCTCTGATTTGAAAAAAACAGGGCTACCTAAATAAATTAACCCCAAACAAACAGCGGCCAGAGGATTATGAAAAAAAATGTAAAAACTTTTTTACCTCCCCCGAACAACATCAAAAAAGAGCAATGTTCATCATTGCTCTTTTGTATTCCCTCTCTATTAATGAAATAAAAAAACACCCGTAGGTGATTTTTTATATAGCTTAGTTACAAAGAGCTCCTGCTGGGGCAGCTGCAAGCTCTCCGGCGAATCCTGTTGAGTCAGCACAGAAGAATGCTCCGGCCTCGTTTAATGGAGTGTAGTAAACGTAAGTTGTTGCAGTTCCTGTGTAAACAATATCAGCTACAGCGACACCATTAGATACAATTGAATCATTGAACGTTGTAACGTCACAAGTTGTATACCCATCTGTTGCATCTAGTGAACATAGTTCAATGTCAGCTCGAGCTTGTGAAACTGCTGCTTTGATAGCCGCGTCTTTAGCTCGTGATCGTGCTTGCCCTAGAGATGCTAGAACAACTGTTGCCAAAATTCCGATGATTGCAACTACAACTAGAAGTTCAATCAATGTAAAACCTTTTGCGTTTTTCATAAAAAGTATTTTTTAAAATAATTAAAAGTAAGTAATAACCCAAATTCCTCAATAAAATAATCAGGATAACTGGTTACTCATATTATACCAAAAAACCACCACACACCGCAACAAAAACATCATTGACACAGTATAACTAAATCAGTATTAAATTATTAACATATACTTCTCTGCAGGCAATAGATTGCAGAACCCAGAACACACGGCCAACCAACACCCATACAGAAAAAAACAATACCTGAGTATTGTTTTCCTACTGAATCCCTCCAGCAACATTATAGATCGGTACCATAACAGACATCAACAATCCACCTACCCCGACCCCTAGCAATACGATCATTGCCGGTTCGATCATTCCAATAAGAGTGTCTACCGTATTGGTAACCTCCTTGTTGTAGAATCGAGCAAGTGTTTTTAGGATTTTACCAATTGAACCGGTTTCTTCACCAACCTTGATCATTTGCACCATAATCTGAGGAATTTCTGAATGCTTTGAGAATGCGCTAGAGATACTGTTACCTCCCTGAACCTCCTCAACAGCATCAGATAAAATATCTTGGAACACCCGGTTCCCTACAACATCACCTGCAATCTCTAGGGTACGCACCACAGGAATACCCGAGGAGAGCATGGTATTGATATTATCAGCGATTCGAGCGAGATAGATTTTTCTATATAATTTCCCGAAACCAGGAAGATTGATTTTCAAGGCATCAAATCGAGCTCGGCCATTTTCAGTAGATAATGTTCGTGCAATAGCAAAACCTCCAATAACCAAAATAATAGCCAATACAAAACCATAATTAACAAAGAAACTAGAGAGATTCAATGTAATCTGGGTGTAGTATGGGATTTCCTGACCTGAATCCTCGATAATTGTCGCCATTTGAGGAATAACTTTTACCAGCATCAAGATCATAACCGTAATAAAAGTTAAAATAATGAATGATGGATACACCAGAGCGTTTTTTGTTTTTGAGGTTAGCGCATAGCTACGCTCTAGATACTCTGCCAAAAACGTAAATGTTTCTGTTAGTTTCCCTGACTCCTCACCGGCACGTACCATGTTTACATAGAAATCGGAGAATACCTTTGGTTGTTTCGCCATAGCCCCAGAAATAGAGGTTCCTCCTCGAATATCTTCGGTTACCTGAGAGAGTGCTTTTTTAATCCCGGAACTCTCTGCATTTTGCCCCAGCAACTCGAATGTTTTCACTGCAGATACCTGCGCCTCGAATAGTGTTGATGCCTGTTTTGACATCAATACGATATCCTTCATAGGAACACGATCTAGGAATGGCAGACTAGACTCGATGATTGATTTTTTATTATCAGCCACAACCGAAACTACAATATAGTCACGCCGCTGTAGTGTTGCTACAGCGATTTCACTACTGGCAGCTTCGATCTGACCTCTTTTTTCTTTTCCTTCTTTTGTAAGGACCTTATAGTTAAATAACATATTTTTATTATATCATTGAATCCAATAATTTTGGATTAATTGAATGACGATAGGCATCCTCGACCGTGATATGACCGGTTTGAACCAATTCAACCAGAGATTTATTCATATCGATCATCCCCTGAGCATGTCCGGTCTCAATAACCGTATTGATTTCGTGAGTGCGCCCCTCTCGGATTAAATTGGCAGTAGCCTTGTTGTTGATCATCAGCTCATACGCCGGCACCATTCCTCCACGCTGGCTTTTTAGCAGACGCTGAGAAAAAATACCAATCAACGAACCTGCCAACTGAGCTCGCACCTGATTTTGTTGGTTTCCTGGGAACGAGTCAATAATTCGATCGATTGTCTGGGCTGCACTGTTGGTATGTAGCGTTGAGAAAACCAGATGGCCAGTTTCAGCTGCGGTTACCACCGTATTGATGGTTTCTGGACTACGCATCTCCCCAACCATAATCACATTTACATCCTGACGAAAGACAGCCTTTAGACCAGATTCAAATGATTTTGTGTCGATTCCAACCTCTCGCTGATCAATAATAGATTGATCATCCTTGAAGATGTATTCTATCGGATTCTCGATGGTTACGATATGTTCTCGTCTATTTTGGTTAATCATGGAGAGCATAGCCGCCATCGTTGTTGATTTACCTTGACCTACAGGACCTACTACCAGAAACAGCCCCTGCTCCTTTTGAGTAAATGCTTCGAGAATAGGAGGTAAATTCAAATCATGGAATTCACGAACCTCATGGATTACACGAAAGGTTAAATTAATACCGCCACTCTGCACATACGCTGTAGATCGCAAACGCATATTTTCACCAAAAGCATACGAGAAATCAATCTCTTCCAGATTCATGACCTGATGGAGTTTGTCTTCATTTACGATCTCGCGCAAAATATTAAAGGTATCCTCTTTGGTCAAAGCGTCACGGTTTGCCAATGGAATTAATTCCCCCTCAATACGCATAATAGGCTTTCGTCCTGGAGACAGGTGTAGGTCTGATGCATTCTCACGCTGAACCGTCAGCAGTAGATTTTCAAGTAATTGTTTATAGTTTTCATTCATAATTTATAGTTCGTTAATTTCGCTAAACGGCACAATGCCATCAAGACCCTTTAAGATAGCCGCCTCTCGCAAAGTAATCATTCCTTTTTTACGAGCTGCTGCATAAATATTTTGCTCAGTTGGGTTTTCCAGAATAATTGTTTCAATTTCCTTGTCCACCTTGAACATTTCTAGCACCGCTGCACGACCTTTCATACCACTTGGGGCATCTTTTGTTGGTTGAACCGTATAGAGATCACGATCAAGATCTAATTGAGATCTGTATTCTTCAGGTAGATCAGCAAATTGATTTTCGATCATTTTCTGGACACTCTCTCGATTCTCTACTGGAACCGCTGCTCCATCCGCCACACGACGCAGTAGACGCTGAGCAATCCCCAAGATCAACGTAGGAGCAATCAAATAAGGATCAACACCCATATCAACCAAACGAGGAATAATCCCGAAAGAACTATTCGTGTGCAAGGTTGCGAAAACCAAGTGCCCAGTCAGGGCTGCCTGAATTGCCAGATTGGCCGTTTCCTTATCTCGAATCTCCCCCACCATGATTACGTCCGGGTCCTGACGTACGATCGAACGCAAACCTGCCGCGAACGTATAACCAATATCTGCACGAACCTGAGACTGGTTTACCCCCGGGAATTGGTACTCAACCGGATCTTCGAGTGAGACAACATTTTTTGTTTCTCGGTCAACCTCACCAAGCATAGAATACAAAGTAGTAGTCTTACCAGAACCAGTTGGACCAGTAATAAGAATCAATCCATGCGGCCGCTCGATAGCCTCGCGAATCATTGCATTCTGCTCCTCTGAAAGACCTAGCTTGTCTAATTTACGTATTCCCTTTTTTGAATCAAGAATACGGATTACCACCTTTTCACCAAAGAAGGTTGGCATGATTGAAACACGGAAGTCAATCTTTCTACCTTCAATCATAGCCGGGAAGCGACCATCTTGAGGTTTCCGACGCTCATCCAACTTCATGGTCTTTGTCATGATTTTAATACGAGCAATAACGGCACTATGTACCGCCTTTGGAACTTCTAGGAAATTCATTAGCTCACCATCGATACGAAAACGTACACGCACAATTTCACCTGTATGCTCGATATGGATATCAGAAGCTCCCTCTTGGACTGCATGACGAATAATAGCCGCAACCATTTTTGTAACCGGAGCATCCTCGGTGATTTTTTCTTCTTTTTCAGGGTCGGATGAAACCTGACTTGCTGCTGCGGCTGCATCAATATCAACATAATCATGAATAACATCACTGATCTCTCCTGATAGACCCTGGTATTTTTTCATTAGGGAATCATAACCATATTCGGTTAATATATAAATATTATAAGGGGTCCCGGTTTCAGAGGTAATAAACTGCAATACATTTTGAGCCTCAATATTTCGTGGATCAAGCATCCCAACCTCCAAAACACCATCAGCTGTTTCACCAAACGCAACCATTTGGTAGGTTCGAGCACTTTCTTCTGGAATACGCTTAATAATGGTATCATCTACATCTTCATAGACAACGTCTCTTTTTTTAACCCCATAGTATTCGCTTTTTGCTGATAAAATAACCGCATCATCAACACCCATTTCCATGATAATTGATTCAATGCTTTTCTCTTCCTTGGTACTTTTTTCGATAATTTCTTCGATTTGGTACCGATTAATGATCTGTTTTTTAACAAGTGTTTCTAAAAAATTCATATAGTTTGTTTACCTCTCTATAATATCAAAAAAGGACTTATTGAGGAAATAAAAAACACCCAAGTGGATGTTTTTCTTGATCTAGATTGCAGAAGAAGAGTCGAGATCAAAAAACGAACTCTCATCTGAAATTGGATTTTCAGATTCATTAGATTGACCTGAATCATCAGTAGAAATATCATCAAAAAAATTGGCAAAAGCGGCTTCGGAGGTGATGTTTTGAGGGCTCGTAATAGTTGCGATACTATCAAGACCAATTGGCCGAAACGGATTTGGTCGCCCAATAACTGTTGGATTCGGAATACTGAAGCGTCCATCTCTCAACTCTCGGAAAACAGGATCGGTAAAGATATCATCTTCCAAATCAATATTTTGTATACTTCCGAGGATCCGTAGGATCTCAGCATTAGCTAGTTGTGTGTCGTTTTCCTGGACCTGCCCAATTGAACCTGAACCGATCAACGAGGTAAAACTAGAACTACCATCTTCCCCCTCTGACACATCTGCAACCATCGCATATACAGCAACAGCCCCTACAGCCAAAATTAAACCAATTACAATGTTTTTTATTGTTCCTTTGTTTTCCATATAATTAAATATTATCTTTTAACCAATAGGTGTCGATACTGATCTGAAATGAATAAGCGGAATCATCTTCGCTTGGAGAAATGCTGAGCGATCGAATATCAGTAATACGCAAGTTCTGCTCGATACTCTGCAAGAAAGAAATGAAATCCTGATATGAACCATCTATAGTAAAGTCCAAAGTAATAACACCATAATCATTTGTTTCGATATCGAACCGCTGACCCTGGACCTCTGCACCATCTTCTGTAGAACCTTCGCTAGCAGAGGCTGCTTGGATTTTTAAATCGTATTTCTCGGCAATTTGCTCAAACTCAAGAATTAACTTAATGTTTTCAGCGCTTTCTGGGATTAATTTCTCAAGACGACGAACATCAGCCTCGGCAATACTTTGCCGCTTGTCGAGCAATGAGTCACGTAATGACTGCAGTCGTCGAGCATTAGAAAGCACTCGTTCTAGCTCCTTCTCTTGTTTTTCCATCTCTTTGATGGAGTCATACTGTGGCTGAACAACAAACACAAACGTGGCTATAGACAGCACAATAACAATAATTGAAATGATATTTTTCATATTAATTAGTTGGTTGTTGAGTTAGTAAATGCTCCGAAATCGATGTTGTTACCCGAGCTGGTTAATGGATTACGGTCCTCAATAATAGCCGCAGAAATCTCATCAGCAGAAATATTTTCAGATTGATCATTGGTTACCGTTCGACCAAAAGCAAGGAGCTCTGGATTCAAGGTAAACGACAGAGAAAACGTAACACGATCTGCATCAGTCAAACCAAAATCTGAAAAGATAGGGTTTTGAATATATTGATTATCCACGAACACATCTGATTGCTGAGCAAGCTGTAGATACCCTCTAGCCTCCCCAGTAATACTAATCTCTGACCCTTCAGGATTATAGGCAAATGAAAAGTCAGAGTAACTAACATCAGGCAATGTAGATTCTGATAAAGACACCAAGAAGTCAGAGATAGCAATATGCTGATCTAATAATTCTGTTCCTGCGCGCAAACGTAAATCTAATCGTTTTAACTCCAAGATTACAGCTGGCTCGAAAGCTTTTTCCGCCACATTAATTGAATCAATATGCTGATTCAATACGCTAGCTATTCGTGCCTTATATAAATACACACCCGCTACAGCGACAAGAGCTGTTACAAACAGCAGCAATGCAAGCATTCCCAAGATACTTTGCTGGGCACGGCTTTTTTTTGATACCCCCTGAGTCTTTACCTGCGATAGGTTTTTTTTGGGGATGAATGTTGTTTTAAATTCTTTATCCATAATGATTATATATGATTATACTATGCTTTTGCTTAAATTAAGACTACTCTAACCCCTGAAGAGCTAGACCTATTGCAACAGCAAACTCTGGACCTGCTGACTGCAGAACTCCATCCAAGAAATCTGGGGACAGGGCCTTGCTAAACGGATCTGCAAAAACCGTTGTAATATTGTATTTTGTCTCGAGCACCTCTTTAAACTGCGGCAAGCGAGCTCCTCCTCCTGTTAAAATTATTTTACTGATTGGTTTCTTGTATTCTTTTTCAAAATCGAAAATCACATTTTGAATTTCAGAAAAAATATAATTTACCCCCGTATTAATAATATTGTAAGCTTCAGTTTTTGGGTGATTAGGCTGTAAGCCAACTTCCCTCTTTAGCTTTTCTGCCTCTGCAAAATCTATTTCCAGAGACTTAGATAAAGATGAGGTAAGATAAGACGAACCTCGGTTTACTGCACGGAATTTACGAACAACACCATGCTCGATAATACTCATCCGAGTACCTGCCGCCCCACAGTCAAGAAGCATAACCGGAGAGAGCTCGTGCTTGAATGAACCACGAACCGCACTAAAAGTTTCGATTTCGAAACGCGTAGAAGAGAATTTACCAAGCTCCTGAGCAACATCGTTATAGCGATTAACAACCTCATTACGCACTGCCGCTACTAGGACATCAACTTCGCCTTTTTTGGATGACCCAAAATTCTCATCTTCGTATGATTCCTGCTCTGGAATTAACCACCAGTCCAAAGACACCTCTGTTAGTGGTACTGGAATATATTTTCGAGCCTCACTCTGAATAACACCAGAAATCTCGCGCTGGCTAATTTTAGGTAGTCTAAGAATAAAGATAAGACTCGTAGAAGAGGATACCGAAATAATTGATGATTTTGCAGTAACATTTGCCTCCTCAATTAAATTTCGCAAGGCCTCCACCAGTTTTTCGTTTTCAAGATTGGTTAGCTCACCCGCTTCTCCATCTTCTTTTTGATATGGACCAAGGGCGACCTCTCCATAGGTTTCCAATAAAATACGCCCCTTATCTTTTTTTAGTTGAGCAATCTTAATGTACGCTGAACCAATATCGATACCAACATAAGAGCTCGATTTACCGGAACCTAAACCAGAAAAAATTTCCTTTAAATTATCTACAATACTCATACCGATCAGTATACCACAGATACAAGATGCTATACTAGCAACTATGTTCATTAAAGATTTTTTTCTAGAATTATTTTTCCCAGAAAAAACACACCACATAAAACTAGACCGTATACCTACTGCTCCTACCGTACCCCTACCCTGGGCACATGCTTTTTTTGATTATCGATCCCCGTCGGGTCGTTCGCTGATTTATCTTTTTAAAAAATTCAAAAACAAAAAACGAGATAAAATATTATCTCGGTATTTTACCCGCTATCTGCGAACAACCTATCCGCTCACCATTACTGCCCCAAACACCCTTATTACAGTTATCCCGGTAACAAAAAAATCTTATAAAAAACGGGGTTTTAACCAATGCGAAAACCTGGCTAGGGAAATATCACGTCAGATTAACATACCTTTCTGCAACACACTTACATCAAAAGAAAAACGAACAAAACAAGGCCTGATAATAAACCGAAAGCAGCGTTATAAAAACATGAAAAGTATTTTCACCATTACAAATAAAGAATTAATAAAAAACAAAAATATCATTATTATCGAAGACATTATTACCTCAGGTGCAACAGCGACATCAGCAAAAAATACCCTAGAAAAACAAGGAGCGAAAAATGTTTTAGTAATAGCAATTGCGCACTAGTCTCGATGGTACGGGTGACCTGCGGAAATAGTACAACTGCGATACAAGGATTCGCATAAAAATAACATGGCAAGATCATGAGGTAGCGTAAGTTGCGACAAAGACAACTGAGTGTCGCCACGTTCATATATTTCTGGTTTGTGCCCATTGGGTCCACCAATAACAATACTTATAGAAGAGTATGTTTGCTTGAGTCTATCTAGGAAAAGAGATAAATCTCGAGAAGAATACTCCCTACCCTTTTCATCAAGCAATATGCAATAATCTCTATCGATTGTTTCAAGTATCTTCTGTGTTGTTTTTTTATTCTCCTTTACGTGAACAATAGTCACATCCGCAAACCTTTTTATTCTCTTGAGATATTCATCAATCCCCTGTCGAGCAAATGGCAGATGTGGAGATCCTACGGTAATAATTTTAATCTTCATTAAAACCACTATAACAAATACGAGAAACTAATAAAAAACAATCCCTAGTGGATTGTTTTTTATTAGTTATCTTTATTAATCATATGAACAACTTGGTGCGGATAAGGAATTCCGATATCCGCCTTGTCAAAGGCATTTTTAATACCCTCTAGGGATTCAGAATAAACACGCCAGTAATCTGCAATATTAACCCATGGACGAATACCTAAATTTACAGAACTATCAGCCAGCTCAGTCACAACAACAGTAACACCTGGATCTTCCAGAACACCATCAATTTTTTCTATGGTTTTTAGTGCAACTTTCTTTGCCTTTTTAATATCTGCATCATATGAGATACCAACGGTTAGGTCGATTCGAATCTTGCCCTCCTCGCTATAATTTACAATATTTCCATTTGATAAATCTCCGTTTGGAATAATAACAGTCTTGTTGTCTGGGGTTAGTAACTTGGTGACGAAAATCTGAATCTCTTGTACTTTCCCTGTATACCCTTGCGCTTCAATAATATCTCCGACTCGGAAAGGTTTAAAAAACAAGATCAAGGCACCACCTGCAAAATTAGACAATGAACCCTGCAAGGCAAGACCAACAGCCAATCCTGCGGCCCCCAAGATGGCAACAAAAGAAGTTGTTTCTACTCCTAATTGCCCAAGAGCAGCAATCACAACCAAAACCTTTAAGGCAACTGAGACTAGACTTGTCACGAAACCTGAAAGCCCTGGATCAATTTTTTGTTTTGATAACACCACCTGAGTAAATTTAGTAATTTTCTTTGACACCCAAAATCCGATAATTAATACTGCGACTGCAGATATAAATTGAATTCCGTATTCTGTAATGTAATTTTTCACTAGTTCTAAATTCATATAGAAATAGTATAGCACCCAACCGCATAAATACCCAATATAAGAAATTAAATCTGCTATACTATGTTTATATGTATTTATTATTTAGTGATATTAACGAAAAAAATAAAGTCGAGGCAATCGACTCATTAATCAAAGACTCTACTGCGACACCTTCCTTTTTCTTTTTGGTGGTTATGTCTGTTCTCATGGCGGCACTAGGTCTATTAATCAATAATGCGTCTGTTATCATCGGATCAATGCTTATTGCACCAATCCTATCCCCTATATTATCATTGGCATTAGGCCTCACACTAGGTGACAATAAATTAATCAATCGTTCTGCAATAACGCTGGCCAAGTCGCTCGTCTACGCAATACTTATTTCGGCAATTACCACCTGGGTATTATGGGGAGTTATTGACGGTAATACTCTGGTGAAATTGTATAACCCTGAAATTCTTTCGCGTACCCAGCCATCCATTGTATACCTGCTTATCGCAATTATTGCAGGATTTTCAACTGCATACGCTCGAGTTAAACCTGAGCTCAACGAAACGCTACCAGGAACAGCTATTGCAGTAGCCCTGGTCCCACCTATTGCCACTATTGGTATCGGAGTAGCCACATTTAATATTAGCGTTGCCTCTGGAGCCCTCAGCATGTTTGTACTGAACGGTATTGGAATAATCGTTTCGGCAATGATCATGTTTTCAATGATGAATATCTACGCAAAGAAAAAGACTGCTGAAAAATCAATTAAAAAAGCAGACAAGGAGCATGCTGCAATAATCAAAAAAGCAGAAGCAGCAAAGGAAAAAGATTTAAAAGAAAAAGAAAAACAAGAAAAACAAGAAAAAGCCGAAAAATTAGAAAAAGAAAAAACCCAATAGGTTTTTTCTTTTTTAACTATTTCAGTGTCCCAAACTTCTTTGCCAAAATATAGTAAAACACTCCACGATATTTTTTACGCACGCCTGACATCTTTTCTTTTGCAGCTTCGATTGCTTTCCAAGCTTTCTTTTCATCCTCGACGCCAAGTTTTTTCTTTACGAAATTTTTATACACTGTTTCTAGTTCTTTTTTGTCGCTAGCCGCAACAAACATTGAATCCAATTTATAATTTGCTGGTCCTAGACCTTTGGTAACTTTTTCTAATAATTCTTTATTTACTGGCACACCTACTTTTTTTAATTGAGTGGTGTATTTTTCCATTGCTAATTCTTGTTTTGTAGACATGTTTTTTATGTTAATGAATTGATTGCTGTCAATTCATCTTAATTATACCAGAGAGCAAGACTCTGTCGCAAACATTTGAAAAAGAGTGTATACATGATATCATTGAGTCTGTTAATCTAATTAGCAAAATTACGGAGAGTTGGCTGAGTGGAGAAAATAGTACCTGCGTATTATTTTCTGCGGCCACTTGCGATTAGTCGTTGTGAACGAATGTAAATAGACTAAAGCGGGTGAATTTATTCGACCACTCTCTAAAAAAATATTTAAATAACCACGGAGAGTTGGCTGAGTGGTCGAAAGCGCTTCACTGCTAACGAAGTGAACTGTCAAAGGTTCCAAGGGTTCGAATCCCTTACTCTCCGCACAATATAAAAACCAAAAAATTCTTTTTGGTTTTTATATTTACTTGAATTCAGGAATGAGAAGTTTATGCTGGGAGCATATATTTTTAATGAATGAAATGAATCTAAAAATAATGCGGTGCAGTAAATCCCTTACTCTCCGCATAAAATAAATAAGGTCAAAAAAACAACCAACTACCCTCTTGCCTGAAATGTTCTATAATAGAATCATGAATAAA
>CAZQWK010000008.1:0-16218 GCA_964597245.1 uncultured Candidatus Saccharibacteria bacterium
CGCTGCAATAGCTTCGAGGATTGAGGTGGTGACATCCTTAAATTCAAGATCAGGGAGTAGCCATTTTGCGAAAGCAACACCTCTTCCAAAAGGCCCGAAGTCGAGTTTTTTGAATTCACCTGGTCCTTTTTCAAGCAAGCTCACGCGATCCTTGATGCCATTTTTTTTGCCATATGAACAAGAGTCAGATCAATCATGTCCGAATCAGACAATGCCATAGGACCCTCGACGTATTGGGTCGTTTTGCCTACCCTAAAACCTTCTATGATTTTTTCATAGGATTCTTTTTGGCCTAGCCTAAAAATAAAATCATCAGTGTTAAATCGTTCGATGTTGGTGATTAATAGATTAAGAAGTTTTTCCATGGAAAATATTGAATTGTTATTGCACGTAATTGATTGTGAATCAAAGATTCGTAATTAATATTACTATATTTTATTTTGATGTAAATGGTTTTATTGGATAGGTTTTAGATTTTGATATAATACATTCCATGAAAAATACTCTTAAAAAAATTCATTTTGTAGCTATTGGTGGAATTGGGATGTCGGCGCTGGCAAAATTCCTACAGCACCAGGGCCATGAAATTACCGGATCAGATTTATCACAATCCCATATTACCGACCAATTACAAAATGAATTTAACATCCCTGTCACCATTGGATCAGATCCATCAATGATTACACCTGAACATGATGCAATCGTCTATTCACCCGCTGTCCCAGAATCAGACCCTGAACGCAGCGCAGCACGATCATTAGATATTTCTGAATTTTCATATCCAGAAATGCTAGGTCGTAGTATTTCCGATACATTCACTATCGCAATCGCAGGAACGAATGGGAAAACAACAACTACCAGTATGACGATAGAATCCCTAGAGCACATTGGCGCCGATCCATCCGGAATTGTTGGTGAGATCCTACCAAAATTCAACAGCAATTTTATTCCCGGGAAATCAGATATTTTTATAACTGAATCATGTGAATACAAACGATCGTTTTTAAATATTCATCATAACATTGCAGTAATTACAAATATTACCGAAGACCACCTGGACTATTTTGCTGACCTTGCTGATATTCAGAATGCATTTATTGAATTCCTCAATAATAAAAAAGGTTCAGGTATTCTGGTATGTAACACTGACCTGGAAAACCTACAGCCGATTATTGAACACGCAAAAAACATTGGGATGAAAATTATTCCCTATCAGAAATATATCACCGACGATCTAGATCTAAATATTCCCGGTGAACACAACAGGCAAAATGCCGCAGCGGCACTAGCCATCGTAGAGGCGCTAGGAAAGAATACAGCACAGGCGCAGGAATATTTATCACAATCATTCACTGGTGCAAAACGTCGAATGGAATACGTTGGGGAAACCACCAATGGAGCAAATATTTACGATGACTATGCTCACAACCCAGAAGGATTAGATTATTTGATTAACGGATTACGAAACAAATACCCTGATAAAAAAATCATTATGCTGTTCGAACCACATTTATACACGCGAACACGTGATTTCAAAAAAGAATTTGCATATTCACTAGAAAATGTAGATACTCTATACCTTTTCCCTACCTATCGCGCCCGTGAACCAGAAATCCCTCATGAGAATTTTCTCCTAGCAGATTACATAGATGATACCAAAACAGTATTACATGTTGTTCGCGACAAAGAATTATTTGTCGAGGATTTCAGCAACAGTAATTACGACGATTCGTATATTATTGTTTCCGCTGGTGCTGGAGATATCTGGAAACAATCACATGCATTAAAAAAATAACCTTATAATGGGTTATTTTTTTATACAAAAACCATACTAAGTTACAACAATTTATAAAATTATTTTTTTACATGAAATACCGTATGCATTCTGATATACGTTCGGATCGCCCGAAACAAAATATTTTACATCAGCAAGTTCATGGTCTTGATCTAAATCGACACCTGAAATTAAATCCTGGATACAGTCACGGACATACTCATCCTGACCGTGAATGGAAATATTTGGATAAAGCCCCCGTAGTGTCTCACGCAGATACACATAATGTGTGCAACATAAAAACAAATCGCTACATTCAGGATATTCCATTAATACATCCCGAACCATTGCAATTGCTGCCAAATCCATTCCCTGCTCGATCACTTCCACCAACCCAGGCATTGCAACAGCATGAATACTATCATTCACATCTGTATAGATACCACTGTTAATGGTTCCCTGAGTCCCCAAGAGTACGACATCCTTAAATGAATTATTACCTAAAACATATTGTGTTAGGGAAATAATATTAATACAGCGATCCGTATATTCCGGATGTATTTTTAAAAATAGAGGTAGGGCCCGTGCGCACGCTGTATTACAAGCAACAACAACATAATCACACTGTTCTGATTGAAATAGGTACAGCAAATATGGCGTCATCAAGCCACAGATCTCCTGAGACTCGCGAGGACCATACGGTAAATTTTTAGTATCACCTACGTATACATACGAATGGTCAGGTATCTGCTGCATACACGAACGCATTAACAACAACCCCCCTAACCCAGAATCAAAAAATCCAAATTTCATATGGTATGAATATACCATTAAAAAAACAGCTCTTGAAAGCTGTTTTTGTATATTTAGCATCTTAAAAAACTCTCGGCAACCAAAACATCATCAAAAGGTTTTTTGACCCCCGCGATCTCTTGGTAATCTTCATGTCCCTTACCTGCAATCAAAACTATATCGCCCCTTTGCGCACCCTGAATTGCCAGAGATATAGCCTGACGACGATCATAAATAAATTCATGGTTCTGCTTGGTACCTAGACCACCCCTCATATCGTCAAAAATGCGATCAAGCGACTCTGAGCGAGGATTATCGGCAGTAAAATACACCTGGTCGCTGTACGTCTGAGAAGTGGCCGCCATACGAGGTCGCTTGCTGCGGTCTCGGTCTCCACCACAACCAACAACAGTAATAATCCGATTATGTGGAATATCCTTAAGGGTCTGCAAAACATTTCGTAGCGCATCATCGGTATGAGCATAATCCACCACAACAAGAAAATCTTGATCGTGCGAAACTATCTGCATACGACCCGGAACCCCTGGAAGACGATGTAGTGTACTGGCAATATCCTGAGAAGTAAACCCAAAACTATCTAATACCGTATAGGTGGCAGCTAAATTATATGCATTAAACAACCCAAGATAGGAAGACTCAAAAGACATATCATTGATCATATAATTCATTCCAGATTTATCATAACCAACAACACTCAAACGAACATCCAAATCAATAGCTTGCCCATAAGAAATAATTTTAGAATCAGTATCTGCAACCATACGCACACCACACACATCATCCATATTAACAACAGAAATAGAATCATTAGGTAAACAATCGAACAGTCTCTTTTTGCTGTTTATATAATGATCCATGGTTTTATGGTAGTCGAGATGGTCTTGGGTTAGATTGGTGAATACAGCTCTTGCAATTTTGATACCGCTATAGCGTTGCTGATCCAAGGCATGGGATGTAGCCTCGATACACACATACCGAGAACCCGCATTACAGGCCTGGCGTAGATATTTTTGCATTTCAACAGGTTCGATAGAGGAAGGTGATTTACGTAACAGCTGAACCTTTTGACCGTTAATATAGTCGCCCGCCGTAGAAAATAATGATGCGGAACCATCTAAGTCTAGAAGAGATTCATACAGCATATGTGCAACTGTAGTTTTACCATCGGTTCCTGTAATGGCGATAATATTCATTTCGTGACTGGGATTTTTATAAAAATTTCCTGCAACACGACTAGTTTCATATTCTGAATCTGTCACCTGAATATAGGATACTCCCTCGACCAGATCATCAGGAAGGGACTCGCAAACGATAGCCACTGCACCATTTTCAATAGCTTGATGAATATAATCATGACCATCTGAACGAATCCCATTAACTGCAATAAACATATGGCCTTTTTTCACCTCACGAGAATCAGCAGTAAGTCCAAGAATATCCCTATTCAGATCTCCATGAGTGGATATAATATTAATTTTTTCTAGAACATCAACAATGAGCATACCTACAGTATATAAAAAAAAGACCCAGGAGTCTTTTTTTTAAAAATTAAAATAAATTAATAACATCTTTTACCGTAACCGCAACCATAAGGGCGATCAAAGCAAAGAAACCGACGGTATTAATAATATTTATAATAGACGGTTTGAGCCTTCTTCGAATAACAGACTCAATCAATAAAATCAAAATACGCCCACCATCCAACGCAGGGAACGGTACTAGATTCAAGATAGCAAGGTTTAATGATAGCAGCGCTGTAAAGGTAATAAGATAGCTAATACCAATATCTCGAGCCTGGCCCACCTGCCCTGCAATACCTACAGGACCAGAAACATTATCAAATGAAATTTGACCAGAAATAAGGTCAATAAAACCAATCGTCATAAGCTTCATGAACCCCCATGTGTTTTTAGCCGAGTAAACCAAGGCCTGACCAAACGGCAAAGACATTTCTCCAACTCGATCAACACCAATACCGACACCATAACGGCCGTCTACAAGACCTTCTTGAGGAATCAAGGAAACAACATCAAGCACCCCCTCACGAGAAACAACAAACTGAATAGCCTGGTCTAACTCAGCAGTATCCTGCACAAAACCAGCAATATCCTCGATACCCTGAGTAGTTACAGTTACCTGAACTTCATCATTAAGATATTCTAATATCTCATCGCCCAACATAAGGTCAGATGTAGACGCAGGAGAGTCCGGTATAATATTTGTAACGATTAACTTGGTTTCGTCAAAGTCATATGAGTCAGGCGCAGTCTGAACCGAAGCTGTAACACCAGACATATACACCCCAACAAACAATACCCACGCAAAAATAATATTAAAAATAATACCACCAAGCATAACAAGAATCTGTTGCCATCGAGGTTTGTGCACAAGTGACACCTCTTTTTCTGCAGAAGTTAACTCACTTCCATCATCAGACTCGCCAAAAATTTTTACAAACCCACCAAAAGGAATCCAGTTTATTGTAAAATCTGTACCCCGCCAATTAAATATTTTTAAGATCTTTGGAGGATAACCAAATCCAAATTCATCAACTCTAATATTGAATAATTTAGCAAATAAAAAGTGACCCAACTCGTGAACAAAAATAAGTACACTTAATACAACTATAAAAACAATAGTATCCATATGTTCTATACAGACATGATGTCTTTTTCTTTTTGAGCAAAGAGATCTTCTAGCGCCTTGTTTGCAAGATCAACCTTTTTTTGTAGCTCATCTTTGAAACGTTTTTTTGCATCCTCTGCGAAATCCCCAGCTTCTTCTGCTGCATCAATCGCTTTTAGAACATCATGTCGAGTGTTTCGTACACGAATACGTGCTTCCTCTAATTTTTCCTTGACTAATTTAACAATTTTTTTCTTTGATTCTTCAGTCATCTGAGGAACATGAACACGTACACCTGTATCATCCACAGATAATGAAAAAGGTAACTGAGAGTCAACAATAGCACGTTCTATATCCTTAATTTGACCCTTATCCCAAGGTGAAACCTTCATGGTTCGTGCGTCCTCTAGAGTAATTGATGCAATATTTTTCACCGGCTGAAATGAGCCATAGGACTCAACATTAACCGAATCAAGTAAGGCAGGATTTGCTCTTCCTGTAGAGATTTGTAAATATTCCTGTTTTAAAAAGTTCTCCGCATCTGAGAAACTTTGATCTGCTGTTGTAAAATCAAACATATATTTATCCTATCACATCATCGCGTTAAGAAAAGAAAAAGGCCTACATAATCTGCAAAGCCAGGTTTTCCAAAATCATTTTGATGGAACATCCAGATACATGCAAAGCCTTCTTTGAAGCAATAATATCTGGATAATATTTTTTACGATCACTAGCGCCAGCAGACCAAGATTCAAGCCTATCCAAAAAAACAAGGAGATCTTGTTTGGTCCATGCATCCTTTTTTTTCTTGTCGGTGTTTTTTTTAATCCAATCCAATCGCTCCTGCAATGTCCCATCAATAAACATACGTAGACCTATTACCCCATCAACAGTCTCAATCGAATCACTAGCACCCACGACCATCTCCAGGCGACTTAATACAGTTGAAAGTAATATGTTTTTTTGAGGGAAAATCAAAATAAAACAAACACCTGCCGCTGGCTCCTCCAGCACCTTTAATAATGCATTTTGAGCCTCAGTGCGAACAACAGAGAAAGAAATAATTAATAGTAACCCATTTTCTGTTTTCTCTTTTTGAATCTCTTTAATCTTCCTGACATCATCGATTTTTAGGGTATCGAAATGAAACGAAAGCACCTGAGAGTATTTAGACTGATGTATGTGTTCCAAGAGAGATTCAGTGGTTTTTTTGGGTTGAGTAGATTCCACTCCGTAGGCATGATGAGCCAATGGATACTCCGAAAATATTTCGATACTATTCATGTAGACATAATACCACGCAAAAGAAAAAACAATTATTATTTACTAATAATTGCTTTTTTATAGGTATCCAAATGCTCTAATGCCACACCTGTACCTCGTGCAACACAGAATAGCGGATCTTCAACGACATGAGACTCAACACCGGTACGTCGATAAATGAGCTCGGCCAAGTTTCGCAACTGGGATGTACCACCAGTCATAGTGATCCCATTATCAATAATATCTGAGGCTAGTTCCGGAGGAACCTCAGCAAGAACATCCTTGATTGCTTGTACCATAATTTTCAACTCCTGATCGATGGCCTTGGTGATTTCGTTCGTTGAAACCTTTACCGAGCGAGGTAGTCCCGTTATGTAGTCCCTCCCCTTGATGAGAACTTCTAGTTCTTCATCCAACGGAATCGCTGAAGCTATTTTAATCTTGATTTTTTCTGCTGTTCTATCACCAATCGCAAGATTGTAGGTTTTTTTAATGTAATCAATAATTGAACCATCGAGTCGACGCCCTGCACATTTCACCGAATTAGAGGCTACGATCCCTCCCAAAGAAATAACAGCAACATCAATAGTACCTCCACCAATATCAACAATCATATAACCATTTGGCTTCTGGATAGAAATTCCTGCACCGATAGCCGCAAGAATCGGCTCTTTTATAACATACGCATTTTTTGCCCCCGCCTTTCGTGCAGCTTCGATTACAGCACGACGCTCTGTAGATGTAATCCCTGCAGGAACAGATAGCAAAACATCAGGTTTCCAAATATTCCATCTACCAAGAGCCTTTTGAAAATAGTACCGAAGCATCTTTTCGGTAACACGATAATCAGCAATAACCCCGTTCTTCATAGGTCGATAAGCCACAATTTCGTCTGGCGTTCGACCAATCATTTGTGTTGCTTCGGAACCAATAGCCAAAACCTTGTTATCCTGAACAGAAATAGCAACAACAGAAGGTTCGTCGAGAATAACACCTCGCCCAGGAACATAAACTAAAATATTCGTAGTACCCAAATCGATACCTAGTTTTTTAGAGAAAATAGACATAAATTGATCATATCATGGTCATTTTTTTTGTGAATAAAAAACCACACCCACAAAAGAGCATGGTCTCATTCCAGAAAATATAAATATTTAAAGCA
The DNA here is from genome assembly GCA_964597245.1 of uncultured Candidatus Saccharibacteria bacterium. GTDB lineage: Bacteria > Patescibacteriota > Minisyncoccia > Phycocordibacterales > UBA1006 > UBA1006. The sequence goes on from CAZQWK010000008.1 coordinate 7,638, forward strand.
AGACAATAATAAAAACTAAAAAACCTTCTCTAGTGCCGTTACAACCTTTTTATCTAAAGCCTTTGGTATAATTTTATTTTTTGTTGGTTTTTCAACGAGACCTGCAATTATTTTTGCAGCTTTTATTTTATGTTTTTCAGTAATAGCTTTTTTATTTTTTAGAAATGCTCCTCGGAAAATACCAGGAAATACCAAAACATTATTAATTTGGTTTGGAAAATCACTGCGCCCAGTTGCAATCACCGATGCTCCACCAGCACGTGCCACATCCGGATGAATCTCCGGAGTAGGATTACCCATTGCAAATACAATAGGGTGAGCATTCATATTCTCAACGTCATTTTGTGTCAAAATATTTGGCGCAGATACACCAATGAAAACATCCGCATCAACCACCGCATCAGACAATGGACCCGAGATATTTTCCGGATTAGTAATATCCAAAATCTCTTTTTTAATAGGGTTTAAATCATCTCGCTCTGCGGAAATAATACCGCGACTATCAGTAATCAAAATATTTTTTAAACCAAAATCAGACAGTAATTTCGCAATAGCTATACCTGCAGCACCAGCACCTGCAATAACCACCTTGGATTTTTTTAACTTAAGACCTGTTACCTTTGCCGCATTAATCAACCCAGCCAAAACCACAATGGCTGTACCATGCTGATCATCATGGAACACAGGAATATCCAACTCCTCCTTGAGCCGTTGTTCAATTTCGAAACAACGAGGTGCTGAAATATCCTCTAAATTAATTCCACCAAAAGTTGGAGCAATATTTTTTATAGTCTGGATAATCTCTTCGGTATCCTGAGTATCCAAAACAATCGGCACAGCATCAATACCAGCCATCTCCTGGAACAACAGAGACTTCCCTTCCATTACCGGCATAGCCGCAAGCGGACCAATATTTCCCAAGCCTAAAACAGCAGAACCATCAGAAACGACAGCAACTGAATTCTTTTTAAAGGTATACTCACGGGCAAGCTTTGGTTTCTTGGCAATCGCCAGGCTAACATCAGCAACACCAGGTGTATACAAAACCGGCAATGTTTTTGCATTTAGTTTTGCCTTTGAGCGAATACTAATCTTCCCTCCTATCTCCTTTGAGAGATTAATTGATTCTGAATTTTTCATAGGGAAATTATACCATGCTGCATATTATTTTCGAAATAAAACAATATTACATTAAATATGATGGAAATTTATAACATATATGCTATATTTTTTTGCATGAATACAGAACAAGTACACCAAGAACAACAGCGGATTGGAAAATTCATCCGCTCTATTCGTAAGGAAAAAGGACTAACACAATCAGAATTTGCGACTCAACTCGGAACATCTCAATCAGCAGTGGCTCGCATGGAACGAGGAGGACAAAATTTCTCAACACAAGAATTAATTAAGATTGGAAATGTTCTAGATCACCAGCTCATTAAATTACACCGAGAAGAACGAGACGATTTCATTATCAATGGAGGAGCAAAGTTATCTGGATCAATTGATACCAATACTTCAAAAAATGGGGCCATGGGATTAATGCATGCTGCATTACTAAACAAAGGTACAACCACCCTACACGGAATCCCACACATCCAAGAAGTTCATCGCATCATTGAGATTTTCCAAAGTATCGGCGTAAAGGTTGAATGGCTAAAAGATCACACCATTAAAATTACACCGCCAAAAAAATATAAATTTAACGAAATTAATAAAAAATCAGCACGTCGCGTACGATCATTTATGATGTCGATCGGACCATTGATTCATCATTTGAAATCATTTGAAATCCCAACAGCCGGTGGATGTAAAATGGGAGAAAGAACCATTGCCGCACATCGCCACGGAATTGAACAATTTGGTGTTGATATTACAACGCGAAATTCAGGATATCTAGTAGAACGTAAAAAACTTAAACCAGCAGATATCGTAATGTACGAGGCCTCAGACACGGCCACAGAAAATATTGTTATTGCCGCTGCTGGTATCGATGGCGTAACTACGATCCATTTTGCACAGCAAAACTACATGGTGCAGGATGTTTGCTTCTACCTACAAAAACTAGGAGTAAAAATTGAAGGTATCGGATCGCTGAAATTAACCATCCATGGAAAGAAAAATATCAATGTTGATGTAGAACACCACAACAGTGAGGATCCAATTGAATCGATGATGTTTATTGCAGCAGCTATTGCAACCGATTCATCAATTACCGTAAAACGCTGCCCTATTGATTTCTTGAAACTAGAAATGTTGAAATTAGAAAAAATGGGCGTGCAAATGAAAAAATCAAAAGTCTACAAATCACACAATGAAAATACAGACCTAATAGATATTACGATTTTGGAATCTAAAAAACTCACGGCATTACGGGATAAAATCCACGCACAGCCATACCCAGGAATCAACACAGACAACCTACCATTTTTCGTTCCTGTTGCGCTAAAGGCAAAAGGAACTACATTGATCCATGACTGGATGTGGGAAAACCGCGCGATTTATTTCACTGAATTAAATCGTCTCGGTGCGTCAATCAGATTGGCTGATCCACACCGTGTATTCATTGAGGGAAACAACACACTGACTGCTGGCGAATTAGTCTGCCCTCCTGCCCTACGCCCATCGACCATGCTATTGGTTACCATGCTAGGAATTCCAGGAAAATCTATTCTACGAAATGTGTATTCAATCAAACGAGGATATGAAAACATTGTCGATCGACTGAATTCAATCGGAGCAAATATTGTAGAGGTGAAAGAAATTTAATTTCAAAAAAAAAACGAACTATTCGGTTCGTTTTTTTAATATCCGGGAATTAAAAAAACGCTTTCAGTTAGGAAAGCGTTTAGGGAGGCAAAGGACCTCGTAGGATTGTCAGGTACTAGGTACCTAAGAACTAATCCAATTCGCAGAAACAAACAAGAACATAATCCGAACCCCAACAGTTCCTAAGATAACCAAGACGGAACCACCAGTCGCCGTCCGAGTCTCGACGCACACTAGGTACCCAGCGGTCGCCATCAGCATCTTTCTTACCAAATGAGATCCCATATCTCCCTGTTGGAAAGACATCAGGTTGATCATCCTGAAGAGCAGTTAAGCCTTGAGCGCCAGCAAAAATAGCGTTGTTCTCTCTCAGGAAAGCAAGACAATCTTCGCTTTGTACTATTTCCAAAACTGGAAACATTTTGATCGCGTAGGTTTTACCTGGTTCAAGTCTGTTCGTTGTCTTTGCAAAATTTTTACTCGTTAACTCCTTATCGTAGTAATGCGTTGATTGAAGCTTGCGAGTTCTTACACCAAAGACATCGATCTGTGTGTCATGGTCGTAATCGATAGGTACCGTAAAGGCTCCTTTTTTGTTCAGTAAGTCTTCACCGAATTGGCGGAATTTTCTTTTTACCATATTGTATTTTATTGTTAAACGATTTATGAGCTTGTAGCTCAGTTTTTGACCCCCTCCCGCAATCGCGGTTGAAATCAAATTTTATTTAAAGAATATAACATATATACTTACTGTCAATATCTTGCCCATAAACCACCTTGCCCGTACACTGGACTCATGAATATTCTCGAGGTCGTACCTATTACAAAGTCTCTAAACACCGAATCATTAACCTATTTTTCAGCCACGCCTGTCTCTGCTGGCGCACTAGTAACCGTTCCCTTACGTAAACAGGAAATCACCGCACTAGTGATTCAATCAAAAAACGTTGTCGACCTAAAAACACAATTAAAAGGTGCAAATTATCAAATCAGAAATATTACTTCGATTCACAGTAACAGTATTTTTTCCGAAGCCTTTTTGCGTATGTGCCATGAACTGAAATCATTTTATGTAACCCAAACTGGTAACCTAATAGAACAAATCACCCCACGAGTTATTTCTAAAAACATAGAACACATCAAACGCACTGCAGCAACCCAAAGGCAAGAACAACAGCCGCACACATATTTATTACAGCGATCATATACTGACCGTATTAGCTACTATAAAACACTCTTGCGCGAACTTTTTTTACAAAAAAAATCACTACACATCATCTGCCCCACCATTAACGAAACAGAGACTATTTTTAAGACCCTACAAAAAAACAACGAACAGCGGATATTCTACCTACACAGCAAGCGTACAAAAAAACAGGTTTTTGAAAATCTAGAAAAAATAAATAATACCGATTATTCGTGCATTATTACCACACCCGGTTTTGTCGACGTATTTCAAAATAACAAGCAGCACATTGTTATTCACAACAGTAGGTCAGAGCACTATAGAACCATCAGCAAACCTTTTATTGATCATCGAGTCTGTATACATCGATACTGTACATATGCAGGATTGCATTGTACTTTTGCGGACACATTACTACCACCAGAACAATGGACCCTATCAGAACGCAATGACTGCGATATTATCGAACCGCCTAGTACCAAAATATTTCAACCTGGTGATATTACCCTGTTGACCCAGCACACACGTAAACCAGGAAAACAAACAGACAAGGAACGCTACGACGAAATTAAACATAAAAAAACATTCAATATTTTTCACAAACAAAGCCTTGATATCATCAAAGAAGCGATTCATGAAAAGAAAAATACCTTTATTCACTCTTCAAAGAAAAGTCTGGCTCCTAGTATTGTCTGCAGCGACTGCGGAAATATTGCTGTATCACCTGAATCAGGTTTTCCATTCTCTCTGTATATTAAAAACAACAACGGAAAAAAAGAGCGTATCTTTGTATGCCACACAACTGGAGAGCGAATGCCTGCATTTGATGTTTGTCAGTTTTGTAATAGCTGGAGACTAACACCAATGGGAATCGGAACCGAAGGTATCCACAATCAATTAGAAAAAGATCTCGATAATAAATCGCCATTTGAATTATTTATTATTGACAGCAAGCACTGCACAACAAAAAAACAAGAGAAAATAATCATGGAATCATGGAGTAACCCTGATATATCAACTATTGTTATTGGTACAAACAAGGCCCTACCTATATTAGACACTATCGATGTCAGCATCATGACATCCTTGGATGCTCAATTCTCTCGAATGAATTACGCTATTCATTCAGAAATCTTGGATACTATCATTAATGTACGAGAAAAAACAACAGGAGCGTGCATACTCCAAACACGAAACATTACCGAAAAAACCCTACCTATTCTCTCTGATGGTATTAGCACATCTTTTACCAGTAGTGAACTGGAGGCAAGAAAATCTGGTAACTACAGCCCTTTTGGTAATACCATAAAAATCGTACAGCACGTAAAAAAAGAATACGCCAAGCGCACATACCGGCAAACACACACACTATTTAGCAGATACCCTGCTGACATCATGGTGTATCCCGGCAATCGTAAAAACTATTTACGGATCATTACAGTAATCCATCAAACAAATACAGAATGGAATTTTGACTCACAAAACCCAGACCTACTAGGTATACTTTATGGATTCAATCGAGGTGTTGAAATTTTTATTAACCACCCGAACCTTACATAAACAAAAAAAGACTTGAGTATTTACGAACCTGTGCTAATATACTCGTCATATGGCTACAAACGTAGATATTAAACGAACGAAAAGCGACAATAATCTTGGACTTCTTCGAAAATTTTCTCGAAAAGTAAAGATCTCAGGTGTTCTTCCAAAGAAACGATCACTTCGATATTTTGACCGAGCTGCTTCTGATTTCAAAAAGAAAGCAAACGCTCTTAAAAAAATCGAAAAACGAGCTGAATACGAACACAAAGAAAAAATGGGACTCTTGAAACCAAAGAAACGACGACGATAAGATGACCGTTGCTGAATACGAAAATTTTACTATTATTCGGCGAACAAAAGGCAGGATCCCAAACCTGCCTTTTGTTTCATGTAAAGAATCCATCCTAGGAAAAGATTATGATCTCTCCTTGGTTTTTCCTGATATCCAAGATTCAACAGAGCTACATCTTACCTGGAAAAAAAAGCCAGGTCCCGTAAACACACTCTCCTTTCCTTATGATGAATCTAGCGGTGAAATTATCATCACCCTCAACCAAGCCCGCACGGAGGCAAAAAAATACAACAGAAGCTATCATGAACACCTCATGTTTCTTTTTATTCATAGCTGCTTGCATTTGAAAGGTATGGTCCATGGTGCTAAAATGGAAAAGCAAGAGCGTATTTTCTACAAACAATTTGTAACAGAATACAATTCCTAATTACCCGCTATGAAAAACAACGAACATACAATTGGAATAGATATTGGTACTCACGGTATCAAAATCATAATCACCGAAGAAGGCAGCGGTCAAAAACCAAAGATACTCCATGCACTACACTCACCCACCCATGGGTTACGCCATGGGTATATCGTTGATGCAGATAGAGCATATGAATCATTACAGACTGCTATCAACAAAACCGAACGCGAATACAAACAACCAATCCGACATGCGCGATTCTCTGTTTCCGGAATAGGATTACAATCTCAATACGTTCGCACCTCTCTTGAAAACATTCGTACTCAGGACATACAGGATCAGCATGTAGACGAGGTAATACAAAAAGCAGAGGAATTGTTTTCTGCGAAATACCCAAATAAAAAAATACTTCACATTATACCGGTTAAATACCAAGTCGACGGCCGAGATGTACTCGGTAGCCCTACAGGAATGTATGGCACCAGCCTTGAGGTCAAGGTAATCTTCATAACTATCTTGGAGCACCATTACGATAGTCTTATTAGCCTGATTGAAAAAACTGGAATAAAAGTAACCGACATTATTGCATCACCACTAGCAGATGCCGCTTCGGGGCTCAACTACAAACAACAAACCCAAGGTTCCATGGTGGTCAATATAGGTTCAGAGACAACATCAGTATCAACCTACGAAAACGGCATCATAACTTCTCTTGAGATTCTCCAAATTGGATCAAACGATATCACTAATGACATTGCTCTTGGACTACAGGTACCACTGTCAGAGGCAGAGAAAATCAAAATCGGCAAAAACAATAATTACCCGAAACGAAAAGTAGAAGAAATAATCTACGCACGCCTAGCTGATATTCTCGAGCTGTCAGACAGAGCACTCGTAAAAATCAAACGAAACAGATTGCTCCCTGCTGGAGTTGTCTTTACAGGAGGAGGATCACAAATTAACCAAATTGAAGAGTACACAAAACAAGAACTGAAACTACCTGCTGAACTAATCCAAATCAGCAAAACTTCCAAGAAATCAAACAGGTCCTCGCGACTCGTAAATGAATTTTCTGTAGCCTATGGTCTGTGTATTACTGACGCCAGCAATACAACACCATCAAAGCGAAAATTCTCCCTTAAAAATATTAAACAACACTGCAAATACTGGATTGACCAAATTATGCCATAACCCTTGCAGTCAGATACTATTTTGATAAAATACATCTATTCTAATTACACAACATTATGCCTAAAGTAAACCCAGAAATTGAAACATTCGCACGAATCAAAGTCGTCGGAGTTGGTGGAGGTGGGACCAACGCCATTAACCACATGATCGCCGAAAAAATTAACGGTGTTGAATTCATCGCAATCAATACCGATACCCAGGACCTACACCACTCAGAAGCCAGTCAAAAAATTCACATTGGCAAAAACCTAACCAAAGGACTTGGTTCCGGAATGAATCCAGAGGTTGGTCGCGCAGCAGCCGAAGAAACCCAGGCAGAAATCCAAGAATCCATCAAAGGTGCCGACATGGTATTTATTGCAGCGGGTATGGGAGGAGGTACCGGAACAGGTGCAGCTCCTGTTGTTGCAAAAATAGCAAAAGAACAAGAGATTCTTACAATCGGTGTAGTAACTAAACCATTCGAGTTCGAAGGAAAACAACGCAAAACCATCGCCGAATCAGGTATCGAAGAACTAGAAAAAGAAGTAGACGCCCTGATTACGATCCCAAATGATCAATTGCTAGAAATTGCAGGAGATAACATGAGTTTCAAAGACGCCTTTAGTATCTCTGACGATATCCTAAAACAAGCAGTAGAAGGTATTTCTGAATTGATCACCACTCCTGGAGTCATCAATATTGACTATGCAGACATCGAAACAACCCTATCAAATGCAGGCTCTGCATTTATGGGAATAGGGCGCGCATCAGGAGATAATCGAGCAAAAGAGGCTGCGCTCGATGCAATCAACTCTCCTCTTCTTAATATGGCAATCGATGGCGCAAAAGGTGTCCTATTTGCCATCTCTGGAGATGACGACCTAACCATGAGCGAAGTAAACGAAATCGCCTCTATCGTAACCGACTCGATCGACGATTCTGCTCGTGTTATTTTTGGAACAATCAAAGACAGCAAACTCAAAAATGGTGAGATCAAGGTTACAGTAATTGCTACCGGATTTGATGAAATCAAACAAATGAAATCAAGCACCCCTTCTGTTTTCAAGAAAAATACAGAAAAAGCAGCAGCAATTATTGAGGAAAAAGTTTCTCAACCAAAACCAAAGAAAAAACCAGCCCTAGAAGAAATCGAAGAAATCGATGATACCGAAGATGACTGGTCAGCAGTACCAGCATTCCTACGACG
>CAZQWK010000009.1:0-15926 GCA_964597245.1 uncultured Candidatus Saccharibacteria bacterium
GTACCAATCTTATTATATTTTTATAATCATGACTGCGATGACTGCCTGAAACAAGGATATGTTCTCTCAGCAATAAAAAAAGACTATCCTGAGATTCAAATATACTCATTTGATGTCGACTTGGATTTTTCTGTTGTAGAGACTTTTGCGGGGCTGTATGAATTTGGGGATGAGTATCCTATGCTTGTTGTAGAAGGGCAGACTTATCCTGGTTTTCACGAGAAAGATATGGTGGAGGATTTGTTCCCTGATTTGGTTGCATTGAGGGTACATGAAGAAATGGATGTTGTTGCTAGGGAGTACCTCTCTGGTTTCCTCTCGATCGAGAGTGTTGATGTTGATACGTTTGATTTGGTTTATAGTGATGACGTTTATATCTATCGAGATCTTGCCGGGGTGGAATACGTTGTTGAGTTTGTGGATGGTGAACCTGCTCTTGTTGGAGGGGGTGCTGAATAAGGTATCTAAAATAGAATTGATTATCTGATAGATCTCACTCTGTTTAAAACAATAGATTTCGCTATTGTTTTTTAATTTTATGGGCTACCTATCGGACTCAGTACTTCTATACCACCTGTTAAAAATATACACAGCCAGCATAAAACTTCTCGCCCTCGGGGATTTCTAATAAAAAAACACCAATATAAATTGGTGTTTTTTTATTTGGAGCCACCTGTCGGGCTCGAACCGACGACCTACGGTTTACAAAACCGTTGCTCTACCAACTGAGCTAAGGTGGCAAAGATAAACAAATGTTTATCTGAATGTAACTACTGATTCATTTCTTTTATAAACGAGGAAGCAGTTACTTTTTGAGTTTTTGGATGTAGCTTTTTTCTAACATGTTTTTTTGAAAGATTGATATATTTTTTAGTCCATGTTTGTATTTTTTTAAATACAAATTGGATAAAAGATAATAATCTTTTTTTATTCAAGAGCATGCTTTGTTTGCTACGAAACAATTTTTTCTCAAATTGAACACTATCGATACTACACGATCTTTTGATAATCTGCAAGGGGCTGCTTCCTGTTTTTTTGTGTTCAATAAATACAAGGGAAGTCAGTATGAGAATTAATGTGATCGTAATGTACATAGTTGAAATTATTAGATGGCAAATCGTGAGAATTGAGCAACCTCAATTCGTTCACCGATTTTTAGTACTGATTCTTCGATCAGTTTTGCAACGGTAATTTCTGGATTTTTTACAAATGGTTGTTCTAGTAGTTCTTCTACTGACTCTGTTCCCATTGCTGCAATATGCATACCGATGTCAGATGCCAGAGTAATGAAGTCTTCATTACGTGCTACGTAATCTGTTTCACAGGCTAGGTGTACCAATACACCGATTGATTTATTTGGGTGAATGTATGAATCTACGATCCCTGATTCTAGGTCACGATCTGATTTTTTTGCAGCTGCTTTTGCAGAGATGTCTCGTAGTAACCCTCGAGCTGCTTCCATGTCACCATTTGCTTCGGTAAGAGCTTGTTTACATTTTCCGATTGAAACCCCAGTTTCTTCTCGTAGAGCCTTGATTTGGTCAATTGAAATACTCATAGGATTATTTGATTGCGTCAGTAATTTTATTAATAACAAAAGAAATTGCTGGTACGTTTGTGTCGTTTGCTACGATAGGGTAGTTAATGATTGATACGTCACAGTCGGTGCTAGCCAGTGCGATTACTGGAATATTCATTTGACGAGCTTCCTCTACGGCAATGTATTCTTTTCGTGGATCAACAACAACCAAAACTGCTGGTGCCTTCTTCATTGCTCGAAGTCCTCCAAATTTTTTCTCTAGACGTTCGATTTCTCGTTCTAGCATCAATTTTTCTTTTTTTGTAGCTGCTACTAGTTCTCCTTTTTCTGATTGTTCAGATAGAGTTACTAATCGTTCAACACGTTTTCGAATTTCTCGAGAGTTTGTTAGGGTTCCTCCTAGCCATCGTTCTGTAACAAATGGCATGTCGATCAATTCTGCTGCTGCTCGGACGATTCCTTTTGCTTCTGGTTTGGTTCCAACAAATAATACTTGTTTGTCTGTACCTTTGAATTCTTTTAGGAAAGCCTCAACTGCTTCGATTTGAGTTGATGTTTTTTCTAGGTTGATAATGTCTTTCTTTTGACGTGAGTCAAAAATGAATGGTTTAATTGATGGGTGACGTCGTGTTTTTGAAAACCCAACGTGAGCCCCAGCGTCAAACAATTCATTTACTAATGTTTCGTTAATTTTTGACATGTAAATTATTTCTTAAGAAAAAACCCTGCACAAAGGCTTGATAATAAAAATGCCTTCGTTCAATCTTGCTTGCGCAAGGCGGTCTCCCGCACAGGTTTTAACGTTTTATATATTACTGATAATGCTTGTTTTTACAAGCTTTTTCATGATTTTTGGGTTTGAAATATATTACTTTTCACGTAGTATACAAATATATGAAACAATCACGTCTATTTACAAAAACACGAAAAGAGACACCTTCTGATGAGGTGTCAAAAAATGCTCAATTATTGATTCGGGCAGGGTATATTCACAAGGAATTAGCTGGAGTTTATAGTTTGCTACCTCTTGGTATGAAGGTTGTTGAAAATATTAAATCCATCATTCGCGAAGAAATGAATCAGATAGGTGGACAAGAATTTATCATGTCTTCACTGCAGGCAAAAGATACCTGGACTGATACTAATCGCTGGGATGATGAATTGGTTGATGTTTGGTTTAAATCAGATTTACATGCCGGCGGTCAAGTTGGTTTTGGATGGTCACACGAAGAACCTATTGTTCGCATGATGAAAGATCATCTATCTTCTTATAAAGATCTTCCAGCCTATGTTTATCAATTCCAAAATAAATTTCGAAATGAATTACGTGCAAAGGCTGGTGTAATGCGAGGTCGTGAATTTACCATGAAAGATATGTATTCTTTTGCGCGAACTCCAGAAGAACATGAAGAATTTTATCAGAATACTATTACTGCATATAATCGTTGTTTTGATCGCTTGGGTCTAGGGGATGACACATTTGTTACTTTTGCTGCTGGTGGAGCATTTACTGAATTTAGTCATGAATTTCAAACTATCTGTGAGGCGGGAGAAGATGAAATTTATATCAACCGAGAAAAAGGAATTGCTATTAATGAAGAGGTCTATAACGATGAAACTCTAAAGGAGCTTGATGTTACCAAAGACGAGCTAGAAAAAGTTACAACAGCAGAAACGGGAAATATTTTTAATTTTGGAACACAAAAATGTGAAGAAATGGGATTATATTTCAATGATGAAAATGGAAAACGTACTCCTGTACACCTAGGTTCTTATGGTATTGGGGTAACCCGCGCTATGGGTGTTATTGTTGAAAAATACGCAGATGAAAAAGGTATCGTGTGGCCAGAAGAAATCGCACCGTTTACTGTTCACCTGGTAACATTTGGAAAAAATGAAAATATCTTACGTGAAGCAGAAAATCTCTACCGTGATTTGAAGGACGCAGGGATTGATGTGTTGTTTGATGATCGTGATTGTGGTCCTGGGCAGAAATTAAATGACGCTGATTTAATGGGGATGCCATACCGATTAGTATTATCAGAAAAATCATTGGAAAATGGAGGTGTTGAAATCGCTCGACGTAGCTCAGGAGACATTGAGTATATTGATCAGGATCGAGTCGTAGCCTATTTCATGGAGGGTTAATATTGTAATAAGTATGAATAATTTTTTTACACAACTATATAACCGTTTCTCGAATGATATTGGAATTGATTTAGGTACTGCAAATACATTGGTACACATCAAGGGGCAGGGGGTTGTTATTAACGAACCTTCTGTTGTTGCTCTGAACACCAAAACTAATCGTGTTGTTGCGGTAGGTAATGACGCCAAGGAGATGTTGGGAAGAAACCCTGGTCATATCAAGGTCGTGCGTCCATTGGTGGATGGGGTTATTTCTGATTTTGATGTAACCGAAGAAATGTTGTCGTATTTGATTCGCAAGGCTGAATCAAAATCGAAAAAATTCTTTGGGCCACGCATAGTTGTTGGTGTCCCTTCTGGTATTACAAACGTGGAACATCGCGCAGTGTATGATGCTGCTCATAACGCAGGTGCTCGGGAGGTATATATTATTGAAGAGCCTATGGCTGCTGCTATCGGGCTTGGGTTACCTGTCTTGGATCCTGTTGGCTCAATGGTTTTTGATATTGGAGGAGGGACTACTGACATTGCGGTGATTTCGTTATCTGGTGTCGTTCAGTCTAAAAACCTAAAGATCGCTGGTGATAAATTAAATCAGGATATTATTGTATATCTACGCGATGAATTCAAGATGCTTGTTGGGGAAAAAACAGCAGAAGAAATCAAGATCAAAATCGGAGCTATTAGTGATCATGAGCAGCTTGAAACAGCGGTACGTGGTCGCGATATTATTAATGGATTACCTCGTCAAATTTTGGTAAATAATCATGATATCCGAGAGGCTATTTCTCACTCTGTGCAATTGCTAGTTGAGGGAGTCAAAGAAGTTCTGGAAAAAACTCCACCAGAAGTTGTCTCTGATGTTATGCAGCGCGGTATTCATTTGGTTGGTGGTGGTGCAATGATCGGAGGTTTAGATGAACTTTTACAGGATGAGCTAGATATTCCGGTATTTGTCGGAGAGGATCCACTATATTCTGTTGTTACGGGTACGGGGATGGTGCTCGATCGACTAGATGATTACCAGCAGGTTCTAATACGTGAAGATGATGAGCTACCGTTACGCTAAAGAAAAGAAAAAAAAGAAGATTGCTTTTTTTCTTGGAGCTGTTTTTCTCCTACTGTTGATGTTTACGTCATCTTTTCAGGCCTTATTTGGGTTTTTAGAAGGGTCTTTGTCGCGATCATGGGAAAACAAGGAATCTTTTGTTAATGGTAATTATAATTTTTTCCAAACATGGTATGGAAAATCCCGTCTGGTATCTGAAAACCGAGATTTAGAAATCAAAAATCAGAATCTTGAAATAGAATTAATGAGAACAAGATATTTGTCTGATCAGTTGGATCAAATGATGGGGGTGTCGGACCAGGGGCTGCAGCCAGCACATATTCTCTCTCGTCGCGCTGATGGTGATGTTTTTGTAAACCAGGGTCAGACTCACGGAGTACAGGTGGGTGATGCTGTCTATTCATCAGGATTTATTTTGATTGGGTTTGTGGATCAGGTTTTTGATGTAACATCTCGTGTTGGTTTGTTAACTCATCCTGAGAGTACTCATTCGGTGGTATTGTTTCCTCAAAAGGAAACAGTAACCATACAGGGTAATGGTAATGAATTTAGGATTGATATGCCTCGTGATATTCAGGTTGCCGAAGGCGATCTATTGTACGATCAGGCAGATCTTGGTGCGATTGTTGGGGTGGTGCGATCTGTCGAATTCGATCCTCGTGACCCATTTCAAACCGTTTACGCTAGTTACCCAATCTCGCTCTCTCAAATTGATGTTGTAGGGATTGGTTCATATAGTGCAGCACTCATTGATTTATCAGAAACACCTACTGAATAGGTGTTTTTTTACTGCATGATATACTGACATTATTATGATTATTATTACAGGAGCTAGTAGCGGTGTAGGTCTACATATTGCAAAACTTTATCAGGATGCAGGAATTCGCGTGGTAAATATTTCACGGCGACCGTCTGAATATGCAGATGTTAATATTTCAGTATCATTGGCAGAACAGTCAGGTATCGACCAGGCGATTGCTGAAATTGTAAATATCGACGAACCAATTACTGCACTCATTAATGTTGCAGGTATGTGGTCAGCCCAAGAATTAAGAGATTTAGAATACGATGAGATTAAGCGGGTTATGGCTATTAATTCCGACGGGCTCATGTATTTAACGGCTCAATTACATGATCGTATTATGCAGGATGGTGCTGATATTTTAAATGTTATTTCATTTGCAGGAACTGTAGGTAGCAAAGGTTTCGCATTGTATTCAGCATCAAAATGGGCGCAGCGCGGGTTCACAAAAAGCCTGCAAGATCTCTATGTAAATACACCGACACGTGTTGTTAGTTTCTGTCCAGGGGGAATGAATACAGAATTATTTGCCAAGGCAGGGAACACTGACCTAGATACCTCGAACTGGATGCAACCAGAAGATATCGCAGGATTAATTAAATATATTTTAGATCTTCCAAAAAATATTGAAGTACGTGAAATTGTATTGCAGAAAAAATCCTAACAAAAAACACCTGTCTGGTGTTTTTTTGTTTGCTATACTTACCGTATGTATATTTTAATTGGATCTATTGTTGTTATAAATATTTTTTCTCTATTGGTGATGTGGATTGATAAAAAACGATCCATGAAATCTGGGAATGTAAATCGTATACCAGAGGGAGTGTTATTTTTTCTCGCATCTATTTTCGGTTCAGTCGGTATTTATCTGGGAATGATATTGTTTCGTCACAAAACTCGAAAATGGTATTTTCAATTAGGGGTACCTTTTTTGATACTGCAGGGCGGATTCGTTATTTATTTTATTAAAATTTTCTCTACTTAGGTTTTATGACGAATATTGATTTTTATTTAGAAATCAATATTCGTCATGTAGGTGAGGTGTTCATGTTTTCTTGAACTCTCTTTAATCACGTTTATAATGCCTATATATGTTTGATTCTTTTTTGGTGTTATCAGCCCTGACATTATTAATGATTGCTGGTACTGTTTCGTTATTCTCAAAAAAAATTCCTCAGGTTCCGTATACCGTATTGTTGGTATTGGTGGGGATGGGGTTGGCCTTTGTGGCGCGTATTCCCGGGTTGGAATTCATTACCCGGTTTGAATTAACTCCCGAGCTACTATTTTATGTATTTCTGCCGGCCCTAATTTTCGAGGCCGCGTATAATGTGCATATACAAAAATTTTATCGTAGTTTTTTCTCAATTAGCTTGTTATCAACGGTTGGGTTGATGATTTCATCGGCTATTATTGGATTTGGTAGTCATTTTGTTCTTGGGTTACTAGGGATTGATGTTCCGGTGTTGTTATTGTTGTTGTTTGGTTCGATTATTTCAGCAACCGATCCTGTGGCAGTTTTGGCACTGTTTAAATCATTAGGGGCACCGAAAAAATTATCATTAATTTTCGAAGGAGAGAGTTTATTTAATGACGCAACGGCTGTGGCATTATTTCTGGCATTACTAGCGATGATTCAGTCGCCGGCAGGTGTTACTCAGCATGGAATTGTTTCGGGTATTTTATTGTTTGTATCAATGATCGTTTTGGGGATCATTGCTGGATTCCTGATTGGTAAATTTTTCTCGTGGCTCATTCGCCTGAGCAAGGACAATGAAATGGCTGTGTTGTCATTTATGTTGGTGCTGGCGCACCTGACATTCCTTCTGGCAGAATTGGTCAATGAAATTACTATGCATCATTATGGATGGATGATTGGAATTTCGCCGATTATTGCAACCACTATCGCATCAATGGAGTTGGGGAATGACGGGGCATTGTCATTAACACCAAAGGTAAAACATTTCATTCATAATTTCTGGGAACAAACAACATTCTTTGCTAACTCGGTAGTATTTTTATTGGTTGGTATTCTCATTGTTCAGCAGAATATTTTTTCTGGAGAAATGGTATTACCGACATTAATTGGAATCTTGTTTGTATTTCTTTCTCGGGTTTTGGCTGTGTACCCACTACTATCAATTATTGGAAAATTGGGGTTAGAGGAGCGTTTACCTCGTTCATGGCGTGTTTTGATGTCATGGGCATCCATCCGCGGAGCACTGTCTATTATTGTTGTTCTGACACTACCTGCTGATTTATCGTTTCCTGGTTGGGAGTTTGCGACCAGTCCACGAGATTTTGTGGTGGGTATTACATTAGGAGCGGTAGTTGCATCACTGGTTGGGAAAACACTGACTGTCCCATGGCTACTGAGAAAAATGAAAATTCTGGAGTTGGATTCTGTAGAGCAGGTAATGCTATCCGAGACACGGCGTTTTGCAAACATATTGAAGATTAAAAAATTGGATACTTCGCATGAGAAGGGGTACGTTGGTGATTATGCCTATCAGGTCTTGTCGGAGCAACTTCAAAAATCTTTACAGGAATGCCCGCTGGGTGATTCGCATGTATTTCAAAACGTGATTGAGCACTATGCGCTGGGTATTGAAAAATATCACCTGAATCAACTCTATTCGCGAAAAGAACTAACTACCGATTTGTATTTACGTTTAAATACAAAAATTGATGGACAGGATGAGGAGATTAATGGTCAGGAGTGCGGTCAAAATACCGTAGATCGATTTATTCAGCGGCGTGTCAGCCATGCTGAATTGCGCAAGGATAAGGTTCTTAAAACATTATCAATTCAGGATCGCTTCTTGTATTATCGGGCTCTTGCAATTATGGCCCGAAAGGTGATCAAGGATCTAACAAAAAAAGACTTCCCAAAACAATATACCGAGCAATTATCACTGATTACAGGCCAGTATGCTGTGTACAGAGAAAATAATCAGAAGAAAATGGATGCTCTTGAGGAGGCATATCCAGACAAGATCCATCCCTTATTGGAGGAGATGGGTAAACATATGCTAGCTGATTACGAACATGGAATCCTGGATGAATTAGTTGAAACAAATTTTACAACAGAAAGGGTTCGTTCTCATTTTGTACAATAATTTTTTATATTGTATAATATATTTATATGGATGACAGAGAAGTAGAAAAATTATTAGATGTACTACGCGATATTAATCGTACCTTGGAAACGGGTCTTGAAAAGATTGATCGTTCGCTGGATCAGATTCGTGAAGAGATTCGTGACAATAAATAAAAAACACCGAAAGGTGTTTTTTATTTTTCTCTGGTATTACGAGAGGTAAAAAAGTAATTGAATTATGTGTACGACAAGGGAGGGTACCCAAACCTCGAGCTCTTAATACGTAGATTGTTTATTGTTGCTGTTTCCATAGTGCAAAATAAAGATTTTTATTTCCAAGTAGCTCATGGTGCTTGCCAGATTCTACTAACGTACCTTTTTGAAGTACGTGTATGGTATCTGCATGCTCGATGGTTGATAGTCTGTGAGCAATCATGATCATAATTAATTCAGGGTTTTGGGATCGAATATTCATGATGGTTTTAGTAATCTCTTGTTCTGTTATTGAGTCTAGGCTTGATGTTGCTTCGTCAAAAATAATAATATCTGGGTTTCGTAGAAGAGCTCGCGCAATTGCGAGACGTTGCCGTTCTCCTCCGGATAGTTTAATTCCATTTTCTCCGATGATTGTATCCAGCCCCTTTTTTGTTTTTTCAAGGATGGACAGTCCTTGGGCTTTTGTAAGCGCATCTATACATTCATTATCACTGCTCTCAGGTGATACAAATAACATATTGTCTCTCAGGGTGCCTGCAAATACCTGGGTATCCTGAGGAACATATCCGATACGTTTACGTATATTTTGTATATTGATCTCTTGTATATTTGTATTGTTGTACCTAATAGATCCGCTGCTAACAGGGTGTAATCCTAGGAGTGTTTTTATTATTGTTGACTTTCCGGCACCAGAGGGGCCTACGAACGCAATGGTTTTGCCTGAGTTCATGCTAAATGAAATATCTTTTAGCTGAGCACCTTCTGTATTGCTGTATTGAAAGGATACGTGTGAATAGGATATGTTATTAATTTTTTTGATAAGAATATTGTCTCCTGGTATTTCTTCTTTTGGGGATTCGAGAATTTTCTGTAGTTCATTGCTGCTTGCAATAGTTTCCTGGTGGCTTTGTACGAGGCCGGCAAATTGCCCGAGTGGACCAAAGACGAAAAAGCCATAAAACCATAATGCTAAAAATTCTCCTAGGCTAATAGCGTTTTGATAAATAAGTATCATTGAAACAAAGATAATAAGGGTACTTACGGCATTTATAAGGGTTCCTTGTATAAAACTGAGTTTTCGCAGGATGATTACTTTTTCTAGTTCTAGTTCGAGGATTTCTTCGTGTACGGTGTTGAGTCGATCAATTTCTTGGTCTTCTAGTCCTAGGGATTTTACGAGGTCTATATTTTGCAAGGTTTCTGTGGTGGAGGCTGCCAGGGCTCCGCTGCGAGCAATGATAATTTCTTGAGATTTTTTAATACTACGTCCTGTGTAGTAGATAACGAGACCTACTATTGGTATCGAAAGAGTAAATACCAGCCCAATTGACCAGTGAACAATAAATGCATAAATAATAACAAAAGCCATTCCAACAAGAGAAAAGAATCCAATCCCAACCATATCAATAACTAATTTTTTAATGTGGTCACGAGCCTTTTGTAGTATTTGTAAAATATTTCCTGATTGCTGGTCTTCAAAACGAGAAAATGGAAGCTCAAAAATGTGTCTTACTGCGGTATTGTAGATACCTGTACCGACTCGTTCCGAGACGACATTCATGTAGTAGTCTTGGAATGCTTTTGCTGTTCTGGAAATCAGGGCGACCCCTATGTATACCAAGAGCAGAGAGCCAACACCATATATGAATTCTTGTTGAGTGAAGGTGTTGTGGTGCGATGCATAATTATCAACAACCCGCGCAAATACCTGAGGGTTTAATAGTGAAAAAATTTGATTGATTGCCGCAAAGAGTATACCTAGGGCAAGATTTTTGCGATATTTTTTAATATGTTTTTTTACAATATCCATGAAATAGATTATACATTTTTTGAGGCTTTGGGTATTTTTTATTTGTTTTCATTTCTCTGGTATAGTTGGGGAATGGATAATAAAAAATCGTGGGATGCAGAGTATAAAAAATCTCAACTGGTTACTCAGTCGCATAAACCACAAAAAGACTTCTTACGCTTTATTAAATGGATTAAAAACAACAAGCATATAGATCTACATAAGGGTATTACTGTTCTTGATTTGGGTTGTGGTGTTGGTAGAAATAGTTTTTATATGGCGGATCACTATGGTGCCCGCGTGTATGGCTGGGATTTCTCTGAGGATGCAATTGGTAAAGCTAAAAAATTTCATAATCACGAGAATATTCTTTTTGATTTAAAAAACATAGGAGAACTCTTTGGGTTGGGTGATAATTCTGTTGATATTATCTTGGATGTAACGGCATCAAACGCGCTTAACGAAAAGCAGCGTAACGTGTATTTATCTGAATGTGCTCGAGTCTTAAAAGATGATGGATATATGTATGTACGTACCCTGGCAAAAGAAGGAGATAAAAATGCTCAGAAAATGATCAAGGAGTTTCCAGGTGGGGAATATGATACATATCACCATCCTCAATTACAGGTTACCGAGCGGGTTTTTTCAGGACCAGACTTTAAAAAGCTCTATAGCCAACATCTACACGTAGTCCGAATGGAGAGAAAAACCGGCTATCAAAGGTGGGGGAAACAGTCATATAAAAGAAACTATTGGAATATTTATTTATCAAAATCGTAAGTGTCTTTATGACACTTTCTTTTTTTGTTTCTAAACTATCGACTTTTGTTTTTTTTGTGTTACTTTAAAATTAAGTCTAATTCTTTTAAAACTAAAAAATATTATGGATAAATTAATTATTATTACAGCTTTTGTTTTTTTTCAGGTGTCTGCTCAGTTGCAGCCCTCGTCCTTTTCTGTGAGTGAATTCTCTGGTGAGTGGGATGAACGTGCGGCTGCGCATTTATTACGGCGCACGCTTTTGGGTCCAACATATGGGCAGATTCAGGATGCCGTAGATAATGGTCTGACAGATACAGTAGATACCTTATTTGAAGGTGCTACTGATTTTTCATCTACACCGCTGGCGTATGATTCGAGTGAGGGTGTTGCCTTGTTTTTGCAGTCTTGGGTTACTACGGTGTATCCAGTCTCAGATCAGGGAACCACTCATAATGCAAGAAGGCGTTCGTTGCGTGGCTGGTTAGCTCAAGAGTTTATGAATACCAACCATTCACTAGCTGATAAGATGTTATTGTTTTGGATTAATCATTTTGGTTGCAGTGAGAGCGTTGATGCTCGTATTACCTATGATTATTTTTTAACATTACGTCAGTATGCCCTGGGGAACGTGAAGGATCTTGTTTCTGCAATTACTATTCACCCGCACATGCTGGAATTCTTGAATGGTGAGGACAATATAGGTTCTGCACCAAATGATAATTATTCTCGTGAGTGCAAGGAGTTATTTACTATTGGAAAAGGCGACCAAATCGGGGAGGGTGATTATTCAACCTACACCGAACAGGATGTTAGTGCTGGTGCAAAAATATTTTCTGGTTGGACTATTGATGGGAAACGCTCATCGACCATAGCTAGGCCTACAGCAGTATTCGTACCAGATAGGCATAATACAGAGGATAAGGAATTGTCATATCATTTTGATAATGTTGTTGTGCAGAATGCAGACGAACAGGAATATCAAAATTATATTGATATTATCTTTGCGCGTCCTGGTATTGGATTATTTTTATCGCGAGAAATTTATCGATTTTTCGTTGGAGAGGTTACAGATAATGTGGAAACCTATGTGATTCCGGAAATGAATCAGGTATTTATTGATTCTGGATTTGAAATTGAGCCGGTGTTACGACTGCTCTTTAGTAGCGAGCATTTTTATGACTCGGCATTGCGTGGTTCGTTGATTAAATCACCTATTGATTTTGTGTATTCAATTTACAATTCAACACATAGTTCATTGGATTTCTCTCAGGTAGAGGTAAATTATGCAATTGGTCGAACTATTTTTGAATCCATGTCGAACATGGATATGGATTTAATGAATGTTCCTGCTGTGGCAGGGTGGGAGGCCTATTATCTGGAACCCAATTATTCTCGGTTGTGGATGAATTCCGTTTATTTGCAGTCCAGAGTTGATTTTGTTGAGGATTATGTTGATGGCAATCGATTAAGTAATTCGGGAAATATTTTTCATCCCAGTGTTATTGATACGGTTGCAGAGTTTTCCGATCCAGCTAATGCCACCGAGTTAATTAATGACTGGTGTTTGGTATTATTTCCTAGGGAAGTTTCAGAAAGCGATAAGATTTTTCTGAAAAGTATTTTAACCGACGACCTACCTGATTTTGAGTGGGCCATCGAATATGAAACCTATCTTGCAGATACTACAGACATGAACCAGGAGTTTTTGATCGAAGAACGTCTTAGAAAAGTATTATCCGCAGCTAGTGTATTGTTGAATTTTTACACCTTTTAATGTTATGGGAAAAAAATATTCACGTCGGAATTTTTTAAAAATGACAGGGCTCAGTGCGGCTGCTGTAATGACAAACCCTTCGGGTTTGTTTGGGTCAACACATGTTGAAAATATGATGCAAACAATATCGTCAGTGCCATCAGATAAGGTTTTGGTTCTCTTGCGATTGAATGGAGGGAATGATGCTTTGAATATGATCGTGCCGACAGATCAGTTTGATAATCTATCAAATCATCGAGGGCGTTTATTGCCGAGCTTGTCTTCATTGTCTCATTTAGATGACTATGATTTAGCTTTCCATCCACGTATGTCAGGGCTAGCTGAGCTTTTTAATGAGGGGAAAATGTCTGTGGTTCAGAATGTAGGAATAGAAAATTCATCACGTTCACATTTTACCGCAACAGATTATATGACTTCAGGGAATCGTGATCAGAATAGTGGCTTTGTCGGTACTGGATGGGCGGGTCGATATTTTCAGACCCAGAACCCATCTTTTCCAGAAGGTTTTCCTAATAGTGACTACATGGATCCTTTTGCTATTGCTGTTGGTTCCTCTGTGTCAATGACTTGTGAGGGGTCTATGGCAAATTTCTCGCATCCCACCTTGTTCAATGCTGGTCTATCCGCATCCCTAAGTGGAGGTGATTTGATTTTAGATGATACCTATCATGGTAATCATTTACAGTATCTGCAGAATATTTTGAATCAAACCAATACCTACAACAGCCGCATTAATGAGGCTTCAGAGTTAGGTTATGCAAATGCTGATTTATATTCTAGCGATTCATTATCACAGGCTTTTTATAATATTGCTCGTTTGATTACTGGCGGGATTAAAACAAAGATCTTTGTGGTGAATTTAGGGGGATTTGATACTCATGGAAACCAAGTATCAGCAACAGACCCAACCGAAGGGAGGCATCCAAATTTACTTGCTCGTATTAATGATGCTTTGTATGCATTTATTCGTGATATGGGTTCTCAATTTGATATGTTTGGAAAGACGTATTTAGATAGAATATTTGGTATGACCTTTTCTGAATTCGGAAGGCAGATCAAACAAAATAGCTCTCTAGGTACCGATCATGGTACCGCAGGAGCAATGTTGATGTTTGGTAGCTGTTTTTCAAATCAGGTCGTTGGGTCTAATCCAGATTTATCTCTTGTTTTTGATCGTTCTGGTCTCCCTATGGAGATTGATATACGAGATATCTATGCAACAATTCTAAGAGATTGGTTTGGTGCTACAGAGTCTGATGTTCTTGGTCAGTTTGATAAATCAGAGATTATTTTCTATGATTTATTTACTTGCTCTGGTACGAGTGGGTCTATTTCAGAACTGGAGTCCTTGGTTGTCGGCGAGGGGTTTAATGCACTGTCTGTATATCCAATCCCTGCTCGTGATTTTGTAAATTTCAAGGGAAAATTTGGGGTAGGAGAGGTTTCTATCCGCCTCTATACTGTTTCAGGTAAACGACTGTCTTCTGTGGGATTTTTTAATCAGCATAATGACGAAATAAGTTTTAGTTTTCCTGTTTCTACCTTGAGGCCTGGAGCATATCTGTTTAGGATTGACTCAGAAGGGATTAAAAAATCCATACGATTTATCAAAAAATAAATCTAAAAACCGCAGAGAAATCTGCGGTTTTTTTACCAGGAAATTTCTGGCTTGTGATGTTGTTTTAGGTATTGGTTTGTTTTTGAAAAATGTTTATTTCCAAAAAAACCTCGATATGCAGAAAAAGGAGATGGGTGAGGCGATTCCAGAACCAAATGTTTGGTTCGATCGATGTGTTGACCTTTTTTCTGAGCCTTTTTTCCCCATAGTAAAAATACACAATGTTCTTTGTTGTCAGATATTTTTTGAATAATCTCATTGGTGAACATCTCCCAGCCTTTGTTTTTATGACTATCTGCATTCGATTCCCGAACGGTGAGCACTGAATTGAGCAACAGTACCCCTTGATTTACCCAATGATTTAAGTTTCCATTAGTAAAATCTTTTTTTATGCCAGTATCTGATTCAATCTCTTTGTAGATATTTCTCAGGGAAGGCGGTAGTTTTATTTCTTCTGGAACAGAAAAAGATAAACCGTGCGCCTCACCAGGTCCGTGATAGGGGTCTTGGCCAATAATAATTACAGAAATATCATCAAACACCATCTGATTTAACGCATTGAATATGTCTGATTTTTTTGGGTAAATTGTTTTGCTCTCGTATTCTTGCTCCACAAAGGATTTCAATTTTTTCCATGTTTGTTTTGTGATGAAATTTTCTAGGATATTCCTCCATTCCTTATGCAATAAGTCTTCCATTGTTTTTTATTTTAATATTTTTTTATTAATTCTACCACAGAAAAACCCTTGTTTTTCAGGTTTTTTGGTTTTTC
Source organism: uncultured Candidatus Saccharibacteria bacterium (assembly GCA_964597245.1). Lineage (GTDB taxonomy): Bacteria > Patescibacteriota > Minisyncoccia > Phycocordibacterales > UBA1006 > UBA1006. The sequence goes on from CAZQWK010000009.1 coordinate 15,591, forward strand.
TGTGTTATACTGTTGATATAATTTTATTTGCATTATGGCTCGTTGTCATAATAATTTTTTTGAAAAAAATGGCTAAAAAAGAAACCAAACAAAGAGAATATAGCGCATCAGATATTTCGGTACTAGAAGGATTAGAGCCGGTACGAAAGCGCCCAGGTATGTATATCGGATCAACTGGTCCAGACGGGTTGCATCATCTGATTCGGGAAATTTTTGATAACTCTCGTGATGAGGCTATGGGTGGTCATTGTGATCATATTGAAATTACCTTGTTGCCTGATAATTATGTTCGCGTAGTCGACAACGGGCGAGGTATTCCAACCGACAAGCACCCAA
>CAZQWK010000010.1:0-14476 GCA_964597245.1 uncultured Candidatus Saccharibacteria bacterium
GAATCACCGATACTTGGTGATTGCGAATCCAGAAAAAGCGGTCGAATTTTTACAAACAAAGTTAAATACTAAATAAGGCATATGGCATTGTTTAAGAAAAATTCAAAACAAGAAAAAGAAACATCAACTGCAGTAGCACAAGATCTTTCTTGGGTAATTGTTGAACCGTTGATTACGGAAAAAGCAGCAATGATTTCAAGTGAAAATAAATTCACATTTGTCGTTGCTCAATCATCAAACAAAGTACAGATTAAAAAAGCAATCATTGAAAAATATGGAGTTACTCCAGAAGCAGTAAATATTGTGAATCAATCTGCACGAAAAGAAACACGACGTGGGCGAAAAGTTCACAAAAAAGGAATGAAGAAGGCTATTGTAACCTTGAAAAAAGGAGATACGATTGAACTAGCATAATTCCAATTAATTATTGATAATTATAGTTTGGCAGCTGATAAGTGCCTAAGAATTGATTATGAAAAAATATAATCCAACAACACCATCTCGACGTAATATGGTAACCATCAATTACCGAGAAGTGTTAACAGAATCAAAACCATACAAAGCGTTAACCAAAGGAGGTAAACGTGACATGGGGCGAAACAACCAAGGACGTATTACAACACGACATAAAGGTGGAGGTAACAAACGAAAATATCGTTTGATTGACTTTTTGTACAACAAAAAAGATATTCCAGCTAAAATCGAAACTGTTGAATATGATCCGAACCGATCAGCATTCATTTCACTCGTGTGTTATGCCGATGGAGAACGACGTTATGTTGTTATGCCAAAGGGGGTACAGGTAGGGGATACATTTTTGGTATCTGAATCTGCATCATTGACACCAGGGAACCGATTGCCACTATACAAAATTCCAGTAGGAACATTTGTATATAATATCGAATTAAAAGTTGATGGAGGTGCAAAATTAGTACGTTCAGCAGGGGCTTACGCGCAAGTAACTGCTCACGACGGAGGATACACCAACATTAAACTTCCTTCAGGAGAGGTTCGAAAAGTAGTTGATCGATGTTTTGCATGTGTAGGAGAGGTTTCAAACTCTGACCATAAATTGGTGAAAGGAGGAAAGGCTGGACGATCACGATGGCGAGGAATTCGACCAACTGTGCGTGGATCAGCTATGAACCCGGTAGATCACCCACATGGAGGAGGGGAAGGACGACAAGGAATCGGACTACGACGTGGGCCAAAAACCCGACAAGGGAAACAGGCTTACGGGGTCAAAACTCGTCGCTCGAAAAAATACTCAAACAACGCAATTGTTTCTCGTCGAAAGACCAAACGACAAAAATAGAAAAAAGACCCCTGCGGGTCTTTTTTCAAATACGTTGTACCGCGCCAATGGAAGGAGGGACGACTGACCAGGCGCGCCTCCAAAATCAGAATCATAAAATATTATAGTTACTACCATCTAATTTTCGGCTTGTTTTTTAAATATGTTGTAGGTTTTCTATATTTCGACGCAGGAGAAATAGAAAATCCCTCCATTATAAGCATTGTTTATAAAATCCTAATTTAGGTAGATTGATGTTTCGACGAAGGAGAAACCAGCGATCCCTCCAGACCAACAAAACTACTTAGTAATGAATTTACTACGATCTAGTCCTGCGGACTGTTTTTTAAATACGTTGCACTGCGTTAGTGGAGGTGATACGTCCCTGGCACCAGCATTACTGGTGATTATGTAGTCTACGGGCTTAGGTGGGTTCGAGGGAAGTAAATTACGGATGGTATGTGGGTATTTGAGAACCTAGATCAAATAGATCTCTTGTGGGTTAGTGTTGTTGTTTGTTGTGTAAAAATAAAAAAGGAAAGAGAGATCTTTCCTTATGGTGTTCGGTCAACTATTTTCTGAAGGATTTCTTCTAGTTTTTCTTGTGTTAGTCCCGCCTCACGTTCTTTGTCCGATAATTTAGAGATGGGTCCAGTGTAGCCTTGTTCTTGTTGTATTTTTTGCTTGTGTTTTTCCATATCAAACTCTTTGATAGGGCGTTCTGTAACCGGGTCTGGTTTATATTTTGGTCTAAATCCGCGTTCAAAATTCATAGTGATTTATTTTATTTGAGGAATCTTTTTATTGGTATATTTTTTTATAATAAATATATTATATCATTTTTTTCTTCTTATGGTATTAAAAAACACCTGCTCTTAGTAGGTGTTTTTTAGTGGTCTTAAATTTTTTCTGGTTTATAGTCTTCTGGTGCATTCTTTAGGAATTCTTCTAGTTGGTCTTGGGTTAGTAGACCTTCTTGTGCCCCGATATATTGAACAACGTTCATTGAGTTGATTGGGGCCCATGATAGCGCCTCAGCAACAGATTTTCCGTGCCCTAGGGCAATAGTGAATGCAGACGAGAATGAATCACCTGCACCTGTTCGTTCCACTGGAGGCTTCGGGTCTGGGTAGATGCGGTGGAACCAGTATTCGTCATTGTATGAATCGTATGCGTATGCTCCATCAGCCCCATCGGTAATACATACGATTTTTGGTCCTAGTTCGTGTACTGCTTTTAGCATTTTTTTCACATCTCGTGACTCCTCGTTGAGGATTTGCTGAGCTTCTTCTACGTTACAGAAAAATACTTCGGTTGCTGCATATACATCAGCTAATTTGTCTGACCCAAGAGAGATCTGAAACGTCCCAGGTTGGAATGCCATCTTGATATCGTTTTCTGCTACCCATTTTGCGATATCTGCATGGTACTGCATTGATTTTTCACCAACAGATGAGAAGTATACCCATTTTGGAATTAATCCATCTGCTTGTTTTTCTAGGTTGTAATTAAATTCTTCGTGTTTGATCAGGATAGTTCGTTCTGCCTGAAATGATAGCACATAGTGGTAGTTTGTAGTCTTTCCATCTTCGATGGTTACATAATCAGTAATAACACCGTTTTCTTTTAGAGCTTCTAGACACTCTTTTCCGAAATCATCACCTCCAACATGTGTCATGACTGCTGAACGCAACCCTAGTCTCGCCGCAGATACTGAGGCGTTCGGAGCATTTCCTACCGCCTTCACAACCTTTACGCTGTCATAAGGTAGTTTTTCTCCGAATCGCATTTCTAGCATTTTTACGCCGTGCTCGTATTCGATTTCTGCTTCTTGTAATTTAATAAAGGCATCGATAACAATATCTCCGATTGCCAAGAAATCAATATTTTTTTCTTTTTCCATGTTCTGTATTATAACATATTTATGTTTTTCAGTTGTGGGGTGGTCTTGGGTTTTTGATATTTTTTTAAAAAATTATTTAATTATAAAAACATGTGGATAACCTATTGACGATTTTCTCAATGATTTGTATTGTACAAAAGTTCTCGTTTTTGAGAGCTTTTTATATTTCTGGAGTTTCGCGAAGCACAAATCGCATTTTATGACCAAATATATTTTAGCGAAAAAAACATTTCTTAGTCGTTCTTTGTTTAAGTTTTTTTATAAAACCGGAGTTTTTGCATATTCATTGTATATGATTTTTTCATCTCCTTTTTCTGCGTTTTCTGCAGAGGCTCCAGAGGGGCAGCAAGGATTTGAGCAGATTGTATTTAATGAAACGCCACTACGGCTACAAAAAGAACAACAATTTATTAATTTGCAGCGCAAAGAGCGTATTGCAAAAATTAGAGCTTATTACGCACGTTATGATCTACCTCTACAATATGAGGCAGAACATTTTGTAGATGCGGCAGATAGGTATGGTATTGATTGGCGCCTCGTTGCTGCCATTGGGTTTATTGAGTCTACAGGTGGTAAGTTTGCTTGTAAGACGGCTACATATTCAGCTTTTGGATGGGGTTCATGTAAAATTAATTTTGATTCTCATGCTGAGAATATTGATGTTGTATCAATGAACTTGGGCGGGCATAATCCAAATACTGCCTATGCCTATAAGGATAAGGATTTAACAGGTGTACTGTATTCATATAATTCAGTTATCCCTGATTATCGAGAGAAAATTCTAAAAGAGATGGAAAACATCTCATTGATGTAGTAAAAAACAGTAGGGCTACCTACTGTTTTTTGTTTATGTAATAGATGTAAAAAAAAGATATTCATAATGAATATCTTTATGGTTTTCATTCTGTTGTGGGAGGGATATTTCTGCCTTCCTCTGCGATAATTCTAATCGATTCTTCGTGAGACATTCGCTCTTCTATTCCATCTAGGTGGAGTATGAATTCTTGGTTGGTTTGATTGAATGGACCAAAGGTTTCTGTTTTTTTGAGTAATTTTTCGTTTGTTACAAAAAAGGTATTATTTTCTTTGTTGTATCTATGTATTTGCTTGTTGAGGTGTGTGACCTGGCTTTTTGATAATATTTCTCCGTTTTGTAAATGTAGCGTAGAAATAAAATTACTTTTTCTCTGTAGGAGTATTGAATTTAGTTCTAACATTTTTTCTGGAATTTTATTTATTATAATTATAACTCACTTAAATTAATGAAGTCAAATTTTGAATATGGTACTATCAACAACATGAAAAAACCTACGAGAAAAAATTATATTGAATCCGATGTGTTGTTGGCGCACAAAGATCCCGGAATATCATCATTTGATGTGATTCGCAAAATGCGACCTTTGTTGGGGACGCGAAAAATTGGCCATGCTGGTACTCTTGATCCGCTGGCGTCTGGGTTAATGATTTTAGGGGTAAATAGTGGAACAAAAAAATTAACTAATTATTTAAAGTTGCCAAAAACCTATATTGCTGAAATCTTAATTGGTAAATCAACCACTACGGGTGACCTAGAGGGAGAGGTGGTAGAGGAGGCGATTGTCGATCGGAAAGATATGAAAAAAAGGGTGATCCAGGGTGTCGTTGAGGGTATGTTGGGCTCGCACACATTACAGGTTCCATTGTATTCTGCTATAAAAGTGCAAGGAAAGGCGCTCTATGCCTATGCTCGTGCTGGAGAAACCCCGCCGTATATACCAGAAAAAGAAATGAATATCACTTCTATATATATGACTGATTCCTATCGATCAGGTGGCTACCATGTTATTAAGGTACGTGTTGATGTTACATCGGGTACCTATATCCGAACTTTGGGTGAGGAGTTGGGTCGTCGGTTGGGATATCCCGCTACTCTAAAAAAACTATATCGAGTTTCTATTGGGGAGTATTTTGATCAAGATGCATATCGTTTCCCGGTAAAAAAACAACGAAAACACTGGTTTCGTGCTATAATAGAATTATTATTCGGTAAGAAATAGGCTTATGCAGATTTATTTTCATACACCATATATTCAATTAGATCCAAAATTTAAAGATCATGTTGCACGCCGCCTAGAGGGGTTGTTAAAATTTTTTTCGGAAGATGTGCGTGCGTATGTAGATATCGAGTCTACAAATGGTCAGCATCGAGGTGATGATATTTTTTATTGTTCAATAAAATTAGAATCATCTGGTCAGGTCTATTTTACTGAAGAATATCAAAGCTCGATCCGAATTTCATTTGATCATTCATATGGTGAGATGTTTCGTGTTGTTCGTTCGGATCGTAGTCGGTCTCGTCGTTTAGGACGTCGAGCCGCACAAAAAATTAAACGTATTTTTAAACGTCATAAATAATTATTATGAAAATTAATTCATCTCTTGCGGTAATTTCTGTGGCTATGGTGGCATTAGCTGCATTCGTGTATATTAGTGATCGTACTGATATACACGAAGATGCAAAAATTGCCAATCTTCAGTCATCAGACAGCAAACAGGTATTAGTAATTAACGAAACTGAGTCTATTCAGACAGAGGCTTCAGAAAAAGAAATTATGAAAGCACAATTCTCAACAAACAAGGGTTCATTTGAACTAGAATTATTTCCGGACCTAGCTCCAAAGACTGTTGAAAACTTTGTTACTTTGGCAGAGTCAGACTTCTATAATGGTGTAAAATTCCACCGAGTTATCGCTGGTTTTATGGTTCAGGCAGGGGACCCACTTTCAAAGGATGAGGAAATGGTTGATCGATGGGGTACAGGTGGCCCAGGGTATACATTCGAAGATGAAATCCATGCAGAAAATAATAATCTAATTGGAACTATTTCAATGGCCAACGCAGGTCCAAATACAAATGGTTCACAGTTCTTTATTAACACTGCTGATAATGGATTCCTGGATGGAAAACATACTGTATTTGGTAAGGTTGTTTCAGGGATGGATATTGTCTCAATGATTGAGTCGGTGGATACATTTCCAAATGATCGACCGATTGAACACGTGATTATTGAATCAATTACTATTGTTAAATAATCATTTTCTCTTGTGAATCAAAAAAAGAAAGGCGTATGCCTTTCTTTTTTTAATTAGTTACCCTTTCTTTTTAATATATTCTGTTTTTATTGCTATTGTTGATTTTCCAATTCGCGCATCAATATATGTTGGGTCATTTGTTGTTTTTATTTTCACAATAGAGGTTCCTTGTTTTAGGTTTAGTGAGGACCCCTTTACGTCTAGGTCTCGGGTCAGAATTACGGTGTCGCCATCTTTTAATATTTTACCGTTACTGCACGTTGTTAATGTTTCATTGTCTGTTTCCTGTAGATTGTCCAGGATATTATTTAATTCGGATGGTCGAGGGTTTGCGTAGTGGTTTTCTTCGATGACAATGGTTGGTATGATGCGTTTTCCGTCATTTAATTCCATTACTGTTTCTGAGTATTCTTTTCCTTTTTCTGGGTCTGTAATATCTCGTAGGGTGTATGCTATACCTCGGGCTTCAAGTAGTTCTTTTGTTTGCCTACAGTCACGGCACCAATCAGCACCATATATAATAATTTCCTTGTTCATGTTGTTATCATATCACATGGGTATAAAAAAAGACCGCCTCGGTCTATTTTTTCTTTTTCATGTTTAATACTGGTTGGGTTACATGAAGATGAATGTGATTGTGGTGATAAAACCGCTCATATCCAACCATGTTTGAAATCAGAAAAAAAGCAGATGACATAATTCCGATTGGTGTGAATACTGTGATGTTATAAATAACCCACAGCACCATGGCAATAATTACATATACACGCATGTATCTGTCGCTATTACTGAATGCAGCCAGGGTTCCTAGTGTTCCGGATACAATAGGGAACAGGTCTATCCACGATTTTAGGTTCCAGAATCCATAGATGATAATAATTGCGATAAAAGCAAACTCAACAATTTTTTTATGGGTAAAAATCGATGTCAGCCAGCGACTACCGGTAATGTAGGTAATCGCACCTGTATTTGGTGTACCTAATAATAAATAATGCGTCCCGCGAAAGAGGCTGGCAATAAAATACATAACCCGCATCATTTTAGGGTTTTTAATTTGTGCTGAGGTAATACTAATTCCCATTCCAATACCGGCTAGGACTTGAGACCAAATAAATACACTCATTAATCTTTTTTATTATTCAGGTAGTCAGAATAATCCATTTCTTTTTTCCCTGCCGGAATAATTTTTTTAATGATAAATGTACCATCAATAAATTCAGCATCAGTAATTTTTAATCGTACGTCACCATCAAACATAAAAACCCCGGGCCAGCCATAATAGGCGCGATATTTCCGGTCTCGGGTAATATCATCATCATTTGTGATATCACCATCTGATTTTTGAATTTTTCCGCAGTAGCTTGCCTGGGTGTGGTCTTGTTCTATTGGTGTGCATTTTCCATCAATATATTCAGGTAAAATATCCGCCAGTAATTTCCCGCCGTCATGAGCCAGCATGTTGAAAAGATCAGGTTTTAATACATCAGGTTCCAGTGGGAATCGAGATTGCGTAATGATTGGTCCCTCATCCATTCCTAGGGTCATTTGCATAATGGTTGATCCTGTTTCTACGTCTCCGTGTAGGATTGCTGATTCGATAGGGGATGCACCACGATATTTGGGTAGTAGGGATGTATGCACATTCAATACGCCGTGTTTTGGAATATCAAGCAATTTCTGATTTACAATATATCCATACGAAGCAACGATATATAGATCATCTTTTCGTTTCTGTAGTTTTTCTACGATATCTCGAGGGTGTTCTGGTTGCCAGCATTCAATATTATTTTCGTCTGCCCAGACTTTTACCGGAGGTGGGGTCATAACATATTTTCGTCCAACAGGGCGGTCCGGGGCCGTCACGATTAGTGATGGTAGGTATCCAGATTTTTTTAATTCATCCAGAACAATAACTGAAAATTCAGGTGTTCCAAAGTATACAAAATTAATTTCTTTCATGGTTTTTAGTATATCAAAAAAATAAAATATGCTATGTGCTGCAAGATATTTGAATTAAATGTACTATATTGTTTATGTTTAATATTGAAAAAAATAGAAACCCTAAATCAGAAAAAAGAATAGAAGCTCCTCATGCTCAGATTAATGAACAAGCTTCCTTTGCGGCAACACCTCGACATGAATCATACGAAACCTACCAGGAACGATCGCTGCGACATATGGTTGCGAAAAGATTAGATACATTGTCAGAGCATGTTACTGCTGATGCTCAGTTGTTGTCTCGGTATTTAAACAGGTTTTCTATGTACGAGGGAGGTGTTGAGTATTTAAATGAAGAAATTATAAAATTATCTATAGGCGAAGCGCCTTTGGATTTACCAGAAGGGTATGTCATCAAAGGTGGTCTGGCCCGGCTTACTCTTGAGAGGGCTTTGGGTATACAATCCCCAGAAGAAGTACGTGATATAGACCTATGCTATGTTGGCGAGAATGAGGATCGCAGTGTTAGCAATGCGCTGGCTCAAGAATACTGCCCCGAAGATTTTTCGCATGGTTATGGGGTTGAGTCTTTGGAGGATGATTATTTTCAGAGTCGTGATTTTACGATTAATGAGGTATTAGTCTATGGAGAAAATATACTTACTACTCGCCAGTGTTTATTGGATACGATGAGAGGTATTATACGGTTTACCGATTACGAGAAAGATCTTGCGGATAATAATAATCGCTATGTGAATGATAAATTGGCCTCAAAGGCTCTGCGCCTGATTGCTCAGCGTAGGGGTTTTGATGGGTATTCTTTTGCGGACGAGGATTTCTTTGGTGATTCATATATTAATGATTTTCATATGGCTCTACATTTGGATCGAGCTCTGGGTATTGGAGAGGATGTTGCGCAGGAGTTTGTTTACGAGCTCTCTAAGAGAGGGCAAATCCCAGAAAACATTATCACCCCTCAGGAATGCTTGAATTATCTGGTAGAGAATACGGATTTTATTTTTTGTAACGGTGAGGAGAGAGAGCCGTTTGATCTAGAATCAAGGTATCGTGACCTACAGCAGGGTAATATTGATAACCCTAGTTATTTGGAGCAAAAAATACTGGAAAGCGAGCATTTTCTGGAGAAATATTCTCGTTCTATCGATAGATTAAACAATCAAAGCAAATAGTTTTTGTCTCTGTATAATTTGCGATATGTTATCTCCTATCGGTGTCATAAAATAAAAAAGAAAGCAGTGAACAGCACTGCTTTCTTTTTTATTGTGTGATTTCCGCAATTTCTTCCTCGGTCATATCTCGCACATTACGAGCCTTGTCGGTAAATAGGATTCCATGCAGATGGTCGATTTCATGTTGCGAAACCTGAGATAGGAATCCGTCAGCGTGTTCGGTGAATTTGTTTCCGTGTTCGTCATAGGCTTCGACGATTGTTTCCAGGTGTCGTTTTACCTCACCAGTTTTCCATCGGATCGACAGGCAACCTTCGGTCATCCATTTTTGTTTTTTTGATTGATGGGTGATCACAGGATTGATATATACGAGATGTTCATTTGTTGGGTCCTCGAAAATAAATGGAGCCAGGATAAAGATTTGATATGGTTCACCTATTTGTGGAGCAGCAATAGCTACACCGTCTTTTTGGGTGGCCAGGGTGTCTTGGAGATTTTTAATAATATTTTGAATTTTTTCTGTGCTGATGTCTGTAGGTTCAATATATTTGGTCTCTTGCCGCAAGACCTCGTCACCTACCTGTACGATGTTTTTAATCATATTTTCAGTGTAAGATAATTTCATTTGTATGCAATAAAAAAGAATAAATATTTTTGTGATGTTTTGTTTTTTTTGTATACTGTTTTTTATATGAATAACAAAGGATTTACTTTGATTGAATTGCTGGTGGTGGTTGCTATTATTGGGGTCTTGGCATCTATGGTGATGTCTAGTTTAAATTCTGCTCGGTCTCGGGCGCTCGATGCCCGTGCCCTTGCCCAGGTAACCCAATTGCAAACAGCCATCGAGACATATATATTGGATAACGATACCGTCCCGCAGATCCTCCCTGCGCCAACTAATTGCGGATATCCACTATCTTTTGCATCAAGGTCTATTGATCAGTGGGAACAACTTCTATCTATGGTGGGGTTACCTGAAGGTGCTATTCCATATGCCCCCGAGGGCGCGCCATGTTTCATATATTATCATGTGAATGGGACTTACCAGCTGAGAGTGCTCACTATTCACGAACAGGAAAATAGCCTAACATATCTAACTGCTTATGAGTTGTTTATGGTTGTAATACGTTCATTATAAAAACAATAGATTATTATCTATTGTTTTTTATGTGCTCTGGGAGCTCTGATATGTGTATTGTCTTTTGTTCCTGTGTTTGCAGATTTTTAATTCGAATCGAATTATTTTTTATTTCGTCTTCTCCAAAGATTAATACCTGTTGGTATCCATTTTCTTCAGCTGACTGTAATTCAGATCCTAGATTTTTTTTCGTGTATGACTGTGATAGGGGAATGTTATGTTTTCGGAATGTTTCAATAATATTGAAACTATTCTCTCTAGATCCTTTCCCGAATTGAATCAGGTGGAATGTGTGCGGTGATTTGAATTGCGACACAAATGATGAATCGGTTGCAACCTCTAGAGTTCGATCAACACCAATACCTAATCCAATCGCTGATACTGACTTATTGTGACCCAGGGTTTCTGCTAGTCCGTCATAGCGACCTCCACCACCCAATGCTAGTGATGCGGATCCATCAGTATCGTAGGTAACAAATTCAAATACTGTGTGCGTATAATAATCTAATCCTCGTACTAGTGCATGATCAATTTCGTATGGAATACCGGCATTATCTAGATAGGTGAGTACCTGATCGAAATGTTGTTTACTGGATTCATTTAAAATTGAAATGAGGGTTGGGGCATTTTTATTTACCTCGATGGTTTGTGGTTCCTTTGAGTCCAGGATTCGCAGAGGGTTTGTTTCCAGGCGTAGTTTGTCTTTGTCTGCAATGTGGTCAATATTTTCTTTGTAGAAATTTGTTAATGCTGCCTGGTATTTTTCGCGTGTTTCGTTGTCTCCTAGGGTATTAATTTTTACCTGGATTTCACGTCCAGATTCTTTGAGGATTTGGAAACCTGCTTGAATGGCGATCCCGTCAAATACTGGTTTATCTGATCCAATAATTTCTAATCCAAATTGATGTAGTTGTCGATAACGACCTTTTTGAGGTTTTTCGTGGCGGAAAAAAGGACCGTAATAATATAGGAATAATGGTTGTGGTAATGATCCCATTCCGTGTTCAATATATGAGCGCATGATTGGGGCAGTACCTTCGGGTCGCAATGATAATCGATCACCACCTTTTGTTTCGAACGAATACATTTCTTTTGCGGCGTCATCGTTTTCATCGAGGCCTTTTAAAAATATTTCGGTGTGTTCTAGAATTGGGGTTTCGATTCCAGAGAATCCATAATATTCTGCAATTTTCTGAGCAGATTCAAAGAATCCCTGTTTTTTATAGAATAATTCCCCAAAAAAATCACGCATTCCGCGTGGTGACTGGAGAATATCTCGAGTTGTTTTTTTTGATTCAGACATGGTGCTGTATTAGTTTAGTGTGGTTGTGTAATTTTCTAGATTTTCTTGTGCTGGTAGATAGTCAATATTGGTGAAAGGGAAGAGTCGCAAAAATGTTTTACCTACAATAAGATCGCGAGACAGGGTTCCCCAGCTACGTGAGTCGGAGCTTTGGGTTCTGTTGTCTCCCATTACAAAATATTCATCAGGTCCTATTTCCTGGTTAACATAGCTTGAGTAGTCGCTGTTGATATATGGTTCATCTAGTTGAATAATTTTTCCATCCGCCTGGGTGATTGTGACCTTTGATCCATCAATGGTGATGGTTTCCCCTGGAAGACCGATGATGCGTTTAATTAAAAATCTTCGGTATTCGGTAGGAAAATGAAATACGACTACATCACCACGCTCTGGTTCGTTAAATCGATAGGATACCTGGTCGATAATTAAATAGTCCCCATGTTCCAAATTAGGTACCATTGATTTACCATTTACGATAAAAGGTTGAGCTACAAAAACTCGCAAAGGTATAATGATAATAAGTAGAGTGAAGGTAAATCGAATCAGCTCAATCAGGTCCTCTTTGAATGTTTTTTTATTATTTTTTTCAGTAGAATTCATGATAGAATTGTAGCACATGGTTATGCTTATCAAAAGATATCTCTCTCGTAAAACAAAATACGCACTGGTTTTTTTTATTGCCGCTTTTATATTTTCCTGGTGGTGGTTTTCTGGAAAAAATTCGTATGAAGTAGTGAGTGTGAATATCGGTCCAGAAGTTGTTGTAACTGCTCAGATTGCTGGCACACCCATGTTGCAACAAATAGGCTTGTCACGTCATCGTTCACTTGATGATGGCGCCGGTATGTTGTTTGTATTTGATAGATCTTCTCGCTACGATTTTTGGATGAAAGATATGGATTTCCCTATTGATATTATTTGGATGGATGGGGGTGGTTACGTGGTCTATATCGAACACGAATTGCAACCCGAATCATATCCGGAAACCTATGGTCCAGCCTTTGATTCACAATATGTTCTCGAGGTGCCTAGTGGTTTTTCCCGAAAACACAATATAGAGATTGGCCAAAAAATTACATGGTAAAAACCACAGCTATGTGCTGTGGTTTTTCATGTATTCATATCAATAAGCCGGATTCTGTACAACGACAATCATTTATCTTGATCTTTTGTCACCAAAAGATTCTTTGCGGCACTCTGTTGGTAGTTTTGTATACAAAACCACCAACAGTACGACTTTGCATGCAGGTAAGGGTTTAGCCGTTTCACCTGATATGTTGCCATACCAGCTCTACCACGTGGGTAGCTGTCATCTTTCGAATATCAGCGTCTCTGCTCGCACCTCGTGCATTGCTGCAGACAGGGGTTACCTGCTACCATTTTTGACCCTTTTACAAGAGAAAGCATGTCCGGACTTTCCTCACTGTGGTAAACCACTGGCGCGATTGTCTAGATATGAATGATTGTATTGTACAGAAAAATAAAAAAAGCAAAATCTTATGATTTTGCTTTTGCTAGGTTGTGTACCATAAGATGTTGTCTTGTAATGAGTGGTTTATGGTTGTTGTGCAAATCTTTTCTTTAAAGATTTTGATTTTTTTTACTATGTTTTCTGCATGAAAATCAATAGTTCTCCACATATTTCCTCCAGAATATTCGGCTATTTCCAGAGTTACTCCCTCTGGGTTTACAAGAATTTTCTTCAATACCTCTTTTTTTGTTTCATTTGTGAAAAATATATATTTTTCACAAAGACCTACGGGCTCCGTAGTAAAAGGATGTTTTTCTATCAACGTTTCTAATATTTTTTCTTTCATGTGTTTTAAGTTTTAGTGTTAAGAAATCTTCAATAATAATTAAATCATTTTTGTTGTTATTCTGTCAAATAAAAAACGATCAAGAGATATTGACCGCTAGTTTTTTGAATTCATTTTCTGTCATTATTGTAGGTGTAAACGAGATGAATATACCACCGCTGTTTTTGGCGATATAGGTCTCTTGTTTGTATAGGTCCCTGTATTGTGTCAGGAGTATCTTGAGTACTAAATTGTTTTCAGTGGTTGCTATATATATAGCCCCGTTTCGGTTTTTAGTAAAAATAAAATTCATATATTAAATTGGATTCGGTTAGTATTTTCTTCAGATGGTACTTTTTTGTGAAAAATGTGCAATTTTTTTAAATGAAGCTTTGCTTTTTCTGGTGTACAACCTAGAATGCATATTATGAATTTTCATATTATTACATTGTTCCCAGATATGTTTGAATCCTATTTTGCTGATTCAATGATGGCGCGGGCCCAGGAGTCGGGTTTGATTTCTGTGCATTTATATAATCCTCGTGATGTTACAAAAAACAAACATAAAAAAGTCGACGATCTTCCGTATGGAGGAGGTCCTGGGATGGTAATGACGGCTGAGCCTATTCTTGATATCTGGGATTCAATAACCAAGAGAACTTTTTTGGAAAAAATCCCTCTTACAAAAAAACGATCATTTAAAACCATACTGTTGTCACCGGGAGGAGAAACATTTACCACTGGCTATGCCAAACAATTAGTTGCCGAGCAGTATTCTGATGTAATTTTCATTTGTGGTCGCTACGAAGGTATCGACGCTCGGGTGCAGCAGGTTACAAA
>CAZQWK010000011.1:0-6502 GCA_964597245.1 uncultured Candidatus Saccharibacteria bacterium
TCTTCAAAATCAATAAATTTATTTTTCCAACCAAGAACGTAGATATATTCATCGGTCACAACAACATCATGATGGAAATTTCCTTCAATATTCCAAAGAACATTAGACTCTAAATCCAACCTTGCTAAACCTTTTTCATAGGAAAGAATTAACACACCTCCATCCGGCAGCAAGGTTGCTAGCTGGTGATCTTTGTCTGTTTTTTCTGGATGAGAATAATCAAAATTGGTTTTCCATTGATGAATAATTTTTCCATCTTTATCTATAATCTCAGAGCTCTGGAAATCAACCTCCCCACCCATAACACGAGAGCTAACAAGCGTATAATCCTCTGACTCGAACAAATGGAGCTCTTGTCTATTCTTATTTAGAAGAAAAATTATTAATAATACTAAAAATAGAATAGCTACAAAGAAAATCTTTTTTTTCATATTTATTATTATATCATCTCATAATAATTTTCGAACAAAAAACATGGTCAATAATTGTAACATTGCAGCTACGAAATTACCCTCCCTACCCCAGGATAACCTTTCTCGCTCGAAGACCCGAGCCCACCCGATATACTTCACTCCTCGAGCATAACCCTGATTGAAAACACTACTATTCAGATTCAAAAATAAATCACAGTGTAAAGCTGTGATTTATTTTTAATGCTGAATATTTGGGATGATGTTCGAACTTGTTTAAAAGGGAATATCCACAGGGCTAGGTATACAATCAGTACTGAAATCAAATAATTTCTTTGCTTCACAAGCTTTTGGAAAAGAAAGACCTTGATGAGTTCCAGTCCGTACAACTATAGGGTTAGTTGTCATATGTGCATCCTCAAAAACAACAAAACATCCAAAAAATAATAATGAAAGGGCAAAAGCAACCTTTGAGACTTTCATTCTTTTTGAGTTTTTTGTAAGAAGGTAGAGAGCAATGAAAGTTATTGATATTATGAGAGAAATAACACTTAATGCTAACCAAAGTAGGTACGGAAATATCTGATTAAATCCAACTAAAATATTTAAAATAGCTTCTGGTAAAAGAAGATCGAGAAAGGTGTTTGAGAACATACCTAGATTATACCAGACTAGGATAATATTCAAACTAAAAATCACCTTATATCATAAGGTGATTTTTAGTTAAAAGTTAATTGCTGCCAGACTAGGATTCGAACCTAGATAACCGGTACCAAAAACCGGGGTCCTACCATTAGACGATCTGGCATTAACGTCTTTCGACGTTAGCTATTATTACCGATACTGCGCAAAATTGCAAGCTCTATAGGTAAATATTTCACATGACTATAACCAAGGTCACGATAAGCAGATAATAGATTCTGTAGTAAACCAGAGTGAATAAGACTACCTTGCTGGTCAGCTATTTTTTTGAGGGCAATAAATTCATCTTCCCCAATATCCTGATGAATTGCATTATGCAAACCAGGAGCAAAACGTACCTGCACAACCAGACGAACAACTCGAACCAACATTTGTAGAAAAATATGTGCATCAACATTTTCCTGCTCTGCCGTGTGCAACGCACCTAGTACAATATCAGAATCCTTTTTTTGAACACCATCGAGAACATCATGGATTAACTGCTGAGATGGGGCTCCTGTAATTAATTCTGTTTCATTGCGTGTAATTACCCTATCCTGACTATACGACATTAATTTCTGCAGTACACCCTGCGTATCACGAAAAGATCCATTACCCAACATCGCAATCAGATCAAGCGAACCTGCATCGATACTGTACCCCTCGTGATCAACAATACTTTGAATCATCTCTTTCAAAATAGCATAGGTTGGTGATTTAAAAACAAACGATTGACACCGAGAGATGATAGTTGGCAATACTTTGTGTAATTCAGTTGTAGCCAAGACAAAAATAACATGGGACGGCGGTTCCTCAAGGGTTTTCAGCAATGCGTTAAAAGCCTCTTTGGTAAGCATGTGTACCTCATCGATAATGTACATTTTCTTGTCACTATTAAAAGGTAGCGAATGAACACCTTCTCGTAATGCACGTATATCATCAATACCTCGATGAGAAGCTGCATCAATTTCAATAATATCATTATCACTACACCCCAATGCTCGCGCAAAAATACGAGCCATAGTTGTTTTTCCTGTTCCGCGAACCCCAGAGAATAGATAAGCATGGCCGATTTTTCCAGTTTGAATAGAACCCTGTAGAACGCGAATAATTTGCTCTTGCCCATAAACTTGATCAAAATTTTGCGGGCGATATTTCCGATATAAAACAGTATTGTTTTCTGACATGGCTATATTATACGTGATGTAGAATCCCTGGCCAAACATAATAAATATGATAAAATAAATATTAGAATACATTGTCTAACAATATTTATATATACAAGATGATATGCGAAAAAATAGATTACCCAACACGTATTGATGCAATCAAGGCCATCAAGGCACTAGTTTACCAAAAAATGAGTGGATTTTATTCCACCTACCAATGTGGCAAGTGCGGGAAATTCCACATCTCGTCAGGAACAAAATCAAAACTGAACGGTTGTGACCGTAAACGTTCCCGTAAAAAATTCCAAAGAAGAAGACATCTCTGGAACACAATAAAATTAAAAGCCTCTTAGACCATAAGAGGCTTTTTGTTTTTTCTTACAACCAAACTCCCCTTTTTTAAAAAATACAAGAATACTCACCACGACCAAGCCAGAAACGATATTAAAAAAATCTTTTCGAAACCTCGCTACTTTCGGTTCCTACTACGCTGCAAGCTTTGCCGAAAGATCTTTTTAAGATCTCGTGAATGTAAAAAATAATCCACCCCCAAGCATTCGCTTGAGGGTGGATTATTTCAGTACACCCACCAGGACTCGGTCAGGAGTCCTTATTTTTCTAAAGAAAAATATAGGCTCACGACCCTGACTCGCCGACAAGCACTTGCTATCGCTCGTCTTGTATACTGGCTCCGTCTTTCTCGTCCAGAGGTTATTACTAAAACAAAATAGCTACAACACTTGCGTGTCGTAACTATTTTTTTTATGTACACCCACCAGGACTCGAACCTGGAACATCCGAGGAATATTACCATGTTGCCAACTGCATTCACACATCGTATACACGGTACGCCCACCAGGACTCGAACCTGGAACATCCGAGGAATAAGCTCGGCGCTCTAGCCGATTGAGCTATAGGCGCACCCTATATACGATAGTGTTCATTTGTTGTAATAAGCTCGGCGCTCTAGCCGATTGAGCTATAGGCGCAAATATCTACAAAAGATACTCTCTATAGAATAACCATTTTTATAGAATATACAACTACTCACCACCACCCCGCAGCCACTCTGCGAGGATCCAAAAACCAAAAATAGTAATAAGAAATTGCTTGATACCAGCCCAACTAATCTGGGGAATGTAATACAGAGCAATCCCTCGTAATACCCACAAACACAAGACCAAAACCAAAACAATCATAATAATACGAAACACCTTTTTCAAAACATCAGACATATTCACATTATACATTGCAGACAAAAAACAAAAAACCTATTCAGGTTTTTTGTTTTTTGTTTCTGGTAATTCCTTTAGGGGAATATTATGTTTTACCAAGATTTCATTATATTGTTCCTGTTCCAGTGTTTCCACCTGAAGCAGTGTTTCTGCGATCTCAACAAAGGCATCGTGATATTGATCAATGGCTGTACGCGCTCGATCCAAACCATTATGAATAATCTTTGAAATTTCGACATCAATAGTTTCCAACATTTTCTCAGAACGATGACTAGCCTCTACCTGGCCGCCAAACATAGTCTTCGCTGCCTTGCCATCCACCACAATTGGACCAATCTCGTCCGACATACCAAAACGAGTTACCATATCACGTGCTGTTGCCGTAGCTACCTTTAGGTCATTTGAAGGACCTGTCGTGATATCACCAAATATTTTTTGCTCGGCAACATACCCCCCTAGACCCATAGCAATATCATCATGATACACGGCGCGTGTTGGCAGTCGTCGTTCGTCTAATGGTAATTTCATAGTAAATCCACCAGCAGAACCTCGTGGAATAATAGTTACCTTGTGCACAGGATCGGCATCTGGTAGTACCGACGCCACAATAGCATGCCCTGCCTCATGGTACGCAGTAACACGTCGTTCGTGCTCGCTTGCCAGGTGTGACTGGCGTTTTGGACCAATCATAACCTTTTCTAGTGCCTCCAATAATTCTGTTTGAGTGATTTTTTTATGATTATTTAGTGCGGCAATAATGGCACCTTCGTTCATTAATGACTCCAGATCAGCACCAGAGAATCCAGCTGTACGCTCTGCAATAACCTGCAGGTCGACATCTTTGGCTAGTGGTTTTTTCTTTGCGTGTACTTCTAGAATTTTTTTTCGATCACTACGGTCTGGTAATTCTAGTGTTACCCGGCGATCAAACCGACCTGGCCGCAACAAGGCAGAATCTAAAACATCAGAGCGGTTAGTAGCCGCCATAACAATTAATTTCTCATGAGGTTCAAAACCATCCATCTCAACTAAAATCTGGTTTAATGTTTGCTCTCGCTCATCGTTTCCTCCTCCGATACCAACACCACGTGATCGACCTACTGCATCAATCTCATCAATAAAAATAATTGCTGGGGACATTTTTTTTGCCATCTTGAATAAATCACGAACACGCGATGCTCCAACCCCCACAAACATTTCTACGAAATCTGAACCTGATAGGTAGAAAAATGGCACCTTTGCTTCCCCGGCAACAGCCCGAGCAAGCATGGTCTTACCTGTTCCTGGTCGCCCAGTCATTAATACACCCTTAGGAATTTTTGCCCCCATGTCAATGAATTTTTTCGGATTTTTTAGGAACTCGACCATCTCTTCTAGCTCCTGTTTTGCCTCAGCATTTCCAGCAACATCTTTGAAGGTCACCTGTTTGCTTTTGTCGTTTGGTAAAATGACGCGAGCCTTTGAATTTCCAAAATTCATTGCCTGACCGTTTGAGCCGCGAATCTGCCGAGACAGGAACCAGATCAAGAAAAATAATCCAACCAACGGCAGTAAAAATGGTGCCAATTGCATAAACCAATATCCAAAACCAGAAGGTTCATCAATTTCAATATCTACTGTTGCCAGTGCATCAGGTGTGACACCATAATTTACCAAGGTGTCTGATAGTGATGCGTCTTCTTCTTTTTTAGAAGTTTTTTCTATGATTGGATTTTCAACATCATCAGATAATACTGAAATTTCCAGTGCGTTCCCTTTTACCAGAATTTTTTCCACCTGCGCATCATTTACCAACTGAGCGGTCTCAGACAATGTAATATGATTATCGTCGGCAGATGACGAAAATCCATCGACTAAAATCCCGATCAAAACGAACAATAGAATTGCAGAAATAATTTGTGTTCCTACTGATGGATTTTGTTGTTTTTTATTTCCCCGTTTTCCTTTTTTTGAGGTCTTTTTTTGATTAAATAACATACCTTGATTATAGTCAGACACATAAAAGCCGCAACATAATAAACCATTTACTTTTTTTAAAAAAATAATTATATTACAAATAGACATATAAAAATTTAAATCATGGTAAAAATAAAATGCGACCTTAGGGAGATACCTCCATTAAATGAATTTCAACTCTTAAAAATAAGAGGTTTTGATATGGAATATTTTAGGGAATTTTATAGCGTTGCAAAAAAAGAGCACGAAATTATCTCAAAAAGAAAATATCGAATACGTCCTGTGCACTCAGAAAATCATTTTTTTTTAGACCCAAAACCCATTCTATTGGGAATTAAAAAGGCAAGGGTTCTTCAACACCCAGAAACAGGAGAATACAAATTAAGAACATATACAGCCGAACAAACAACAACAACCACAATTACAGAACACGAAGCTATACATTTTTTTCTACCCCTCATCTCTTTTGCAGAATTAAAAAAATAAATATAAACGCGATATATCCATATCGCGTTTTATTTTTTTTATTTTTTCATATACTAGAAACATGAACTTACTCGTAAACAAAACTGCCAGACGTAGCTACGAAATATTGGAAACTTTAGAGGCAGGTATTAAATTATCTGGCTGGGAGGTAAAAACATTACGCAAAAAACACGGATCACTAAAAGAAGCCTACATAACAACAGATAGTGAAATTTGGCTCGTAAATACATACATACCTCATTTTCAACCAAACCAGCCAACCCAAGAAAATGATGACCCATATCAAAAAAGAAAACTTCTTGTTTCAAAAAAACAATTTCACGACCTTAAATCAGCACTCAAACAAAAAGGCCTCACCATCATACCCTTGCGCATCTACGAAAAAGGTCAGCTACTGAAAATAGAAATCGGACTAGCAAAAGGTAAAAAGCTGTATGACAAGCGTAAAGATCTCAAGGATCGAGCCATGAAACGAGATGCAGACCGAGCAATGAAGAATTACTAATACCTACACATTTTGTGGGTTTTTTTACTTTATCATAGTAGGTAACTCCCCTTTGCCTGC
>CAZQWK010000011.1:6602-13463 GCA_964597245.1 uncultured Candidatus Saccharibacteria bacterium
CTCGCATTTGCTCGGATCGGCAATCCTACGGAGCGGGCTGAAACTTCCCGCAGGGATTACTTGCACGTCTTGTGAGTATTTTTTTTTACTTTATCATAGTACATAACTCCCCTTTGCCTGCCTCGCATTTGCTCGGATCGGCAATCCTACGGAGCGGGCTGAAACTTCCCGCAGGGGAAGTTTCAGGGGATGACAGGCTTCGCTATGAAGATTGTTATCTTTAAATTGCATATCGGGTTGGCAATGAACCTGTAAAACGTTGCACTCCTTAAATGGAAAATCAATTGCTTCACCGTACGCGGTGAATACTTTCGCAATCGCGTAACAAACCTCGCAGCGAATGCATTCCCTATCAATGTTCATGAGATAGGTGTGATGTACAATAACCATTGAAATCGGAATCTGTAGCTGTTTCCTACTGATTCTTAAATACAGAAAACTCGAGTCATTATCGCTTTTGTACATCTTTTAGATAATGCTCTCTAAATAAATTAAGGTGTACTAAATATGTAGACGTTTAAGGGTTTCCTTTATACACGGCGGTTCAATTCCGCCCATCTCCACAAAAAAACCAATACCTTGTATTGGTTTTTTAATTCAAGAAATAAATACACAGCACCAAAAAGAAACCATCACAGAACTGAAATGGTAAAAAAATAAAAAGCCTTGGGTGGTTCAGATTATAGACCACAACACTCTGCCCTGCAGACCCTTATAGGAATTGACAAAATATATTTTAAAATGTATTTTAATATAAATTAATATAAAATACATTACAATGAATAAAACATACCAAGTACATCCTGCTGAGCCAGTTGATTCAGGAGAACTTATGTCTATTGGAAGTGCATCAAACATGCTTATTAAGCAATATAATTTTCCTAATACCTATGAGGAGAAAGATAAAATGTACACGGCATATAGTGATAGGTTAGAAAGTTGGGATAGTGATAAATTCAAATCAGCTGTAGAAAAATACTACAAAAACTGCTGCCCTAACAGTATACATTATGGTGTTAAAAGAAATTCTAACGAAGAAAATTTAAAAGCTATCATCGACATTTCTAATGCAGACAAAGAGATTAGCTGGACGGGATACCGCGTAATGGGTACCGTTAATGGTCAGGGTTGGAATGTTTACACATTACAACTTTTTGCAAAAAGCCCTGATACTACAACTGAAGTTTTTTCCAATAATGACGCCCCAAACGTACTAAAAGATAAACGTTATAAAAAAATGAATTAAACAACGTCTACAAAGAAAAGTTTACTTGTTCTTTGTAGACTTTTCTTTTATCTTATTTCTGTTACCAGTATCTGTATCCACAAACAAAAAAAACCATCTTCGGATGGTTTTTAAACCGCAGGCAAAACATGATAATATACAGAAATATGAAAATCAAAAAACAGAGCCACTGGAAAACCAGCCGAATCCTTTTAAATGAGTCATGGAAAATATTACTTAACCAAACAGGAATAATAAAAATTCCATTGCAGTCTTTTTTCTGGGTAATGGTGGCGACCCTCACCATAGGTATACTATCGCTTGTGCTAGCTATCGGATTTGATTTTACTGGAGGTATTTCCGGCACCCTGGCAGGACTAGAAAATTCAACATCTCAACAGAATACATTCTTATGGATTGGTGGAATTATTATAACTATCGTTAATCAAATCATTATTACCTATTTTAACGCAGGAATAATTCACAAAACGAATGCGTACCTATCAGGAGAAAATATTAGCAACAAAGAAGCATTCATCAGAACTAAAAAACGCCGCAAGGCTATTTATTTATGGGCTACAATAAATGCCACTGCTGGGATTATCCTACGGCAGATTACAGAAAGGTCTCGTATTTTAGGTAAAATCATAGCTACACTGGTTGGCGTTGCATGGAATATATTAACTTATTTTATGTTACCTATTATCGTACTGGAGGAACTCGATATAAAACAGTCTGCCAAAAAATCAACAGCAATAATTAAGGAAACCTGGGGAGAAGCCTTTCTGACAAATATTGGGGTTGGATTAGCTATGTCCGCATTTGTTTTTATTGGAATTATTGTCTTTGCAGGGCTTATGCTTACTGGATCCCCAATCATCATGATTGCTGCAGGAGTACTCCTATCTATATATATCATAGGAATTGCAATTGTTTCATCTATTCTTAATACAATTGTAAAAGTTATGATCTATCGATACGCAAACAAATTACCTCTACCAGAAACAACTACTCAGCACGACCTATTATCAATGTTTCAAAAAAAATAAAACCACACTCTTGTGTGGTTTTATTTTTTCAATCACAACCAATAGTATAATTAATACACTAGAAGGTGTATTTAAATTTTGAAACTATTTTTCGTTTGCAAGCATTCGATAAGACTGCATCCCCAAAACAGAACCTACAATTGGAGCCAGTAGATATACCCAATTAAACTCCCCTACCACCAATGCAACAGCAGGATTAAGAACCCCACCAGAAATAGGACCTACCATAATAGCACCCAGGGTTAGAGATAGACCTACAACCAGACCTGACAATTGTGAGGGTACCTTCTTGTACATAACCGAAGCAATACCAAAGGCAAAGAAAAACATACCTAGCACCTCAGCAAAAAAGATCTTAGCAGACAGATCAACCTGAGCAGCCGTCTCAAATAGATGTTCGATTAAACCAGGGGCAAACAATGACATAACAAGCATCGCCAAACCAGCACCTAGAAACTGCGAAACAACATACCCAAGAGCATTTTTCCCTGAGATTTTACCCAAAGACCATGCCCCTACCGTAACAGCAGGATTAATATGCGTACCAGAAATATTCCCAATACTATATACGAACAACCCAAGAGTTAGACCAACCAACCACGGTGTTGCTGCAGTAGCTGTAGCCATAGCCATCAATACGACTAGTGATAGCGCAAATGTACCCAATGATTCTGCAAAAAATTTTCTCATAGAAATTTTGATTATAATATTAATTATTAACTCCATTATTATACCAACAATCATAGAAAAATAATACAATACATGTTAGGATACCTAATATTATTAACGTAACATCATAGAAAAAATATATTATGAAAAAATGTACAAAAAAATGTATTATTAAAAACCTTCCATCAATCATCTTTGCAATTATTATAATCGGTGTAGGAGCATCCGGAAAACTGATTGGTACCCCAGGGTCAATTGCAATGTTTACTGAACTTAGCATCTTAGGAAAGAGCGAAGCCTTTGGGCGTATTCTGGTTGGACTAGGTCAATTAGCTGCAGGGGTTGGAGTATTATTTAATCCAACACGAAAAATCTCAGCAGTACTTGGAATGGCTATTATGGGAGGAGCAGCAGCATATCATTTAGCTGGTATTATTCCAGGGTCACCAGCACTAGCAATCGCAATGTTTATTCTGGCAACAATTATTTTCTTTCAGAAATGTGATCTGTGCAGCAAATCTAAAACCTGCTCAGCAAAATCAGGAACCTGCTCGGCAGAATAATATATTAAAAAACACCATATTTGGTGTTTTTTAATATATTATTTTTGTACCCAACCGGCATCTAAATAATCTTGTAATTTCTTTTTCTTTACGCGACGCACTTCACCGGATTTAGTAATCTCAACAACGTCATTAGATTGTAATACTGGTGAATTCCCTACTTTCTCAGCTGAATCAGCAGATGAATTTATTTGCTGCTTAAACTCTACATGTGCCAATAATTCACTAATTTTTGAATACATCTGCTCTCCCATTTCTTGATACAAACGAAGACCTTCTTTTTTGTATTCAACCAATGGATCACGCTGACCATAAGCACGTAGATTTACCGACTGGCGTGTGTAATCCATCACCTGCAGATGCTGCATCCATAACATATCTGTTACATACAGAGTAATCTGCACCAATAAATCCTGGAATTGATTTTCTGTTAGCTGTTCTTTTTTCTGGCTAATCTTGTCGCTCCATTCAGTTTTAACCTGCATAATTTTCTCTTCTAGATCTGCAAGAGCCTCTGGTTTGCGATGTAAAATAGCTGCACGTTGCTGATACACAGAATCACGCTGATAGGATAGGACATTGTCATAATCCAGGACAGACTTACGACCATCAAAATGGAAACCTTCTACTTTTTCCTGAGCACCCTCTAACTGGCGAGAGATCATTTTATTTTGAATAGCCTCATCATCAGCTAATTTTAATGTTGAAATCAAAGTCTTGATTCGATCTCCACCAAAAATTTTCATAATCGGATCGTCCAACGACACGTAGAACTGAGTCTCTCCCTTGTCACCCTGACGACCAGCTCGCCCGCGCAGTTGATCATCAATACGACGTGCATCGTGCCGCTCTGTACCCAAAACAAACAAACCTCCTAGATCTTTCACCTCCTGCTCCTGTTCTGGTGTACATGGATTTCCACCTAATTTAATATCAACACCACGACCAGCCATATTGGTTGCAATCACAACAGAACCAGGCTTTCCAGCCTGAGCAATAATCTCCCCTTCTTTTTCGTGATTTTTTGCATTTAATGCTTCGTGAGGAACGCCGGCCTGCCTTAGGTATTTCGACAATAATTCATTTTTTTCTACAGAAGCTGTACCAACCAATACTGGCTGCCCTTTTTTCTGTTTTTCTTTTACTTTTTTGGCAATCGCCTTGAATTTTGCCTCTTCTGTTTGATAAATCAGATCAACATTATCAATTCTTTGGATCGTTCGATGTGTCGGGATCACAACAACATCTAGGCCATACACCTTCTGGAACTCTTCTGATGAGGATTTTCCAGTACCAGTCATCCCAGATAATTTTTTATAGAATTTGAAATAATTCTGATAGGTTACCGATGCCATCGTTTTTGATTCCTGTTGTACTGGTACTCGCTCTTTTGCCTCTAGTGCCTGATGGAGACCGTCTGAGTAGCGACGACCATCTTGCAATCGACCAGTAAACTGATCTACAATAACTACATCTTTTCCGCGAACAACATAATCCTTGTCGCGCTTGAATACCGCATGAGCTTTTAGGGCTGTCTCTAAATGGTGAACGAGTCGAATATTTTCCTGGGTATAAATATTTTTAATTTTTAGAGCCTTTTCTGCCTTACTGATTCCTGCATCAGTAATAGATACTGCGCGCAGTTTTTCATCAACCTCGTAATCAGAACCAGCTGTCATTTTTTGAGCAATAGTATTCATTGCTGCGTATAAATTAGCTGCATCAGCTGAGGCTGTCGAAAGAATAAGAGGTACGCGAGCTTCATCAATCAGAATAGAATCAACCTCGTCAATCACTACATAATTATGACCACGCTGAACTAGTTGATTAGGGTGCTGTGCAGTATTATCTCGTAAATAATCAAAACCAAATTGATTATTGGTTCCATAAGTAATATCACAATTATATGATTCTTTTCGTGATGATGGTTTCAAAAATTCATAAAAAATTTTAAATGAACCTAATTCATCACGCTCCTCATCAACCTCTTGATGACCTGGATCATAAACAAATGACTGATTTTGATCATTAATCACTCCAGTTGTTAAGCCATGGAAAGCAAATACTTGCCCCATCCACTGTGCATCACGGCGAGCCAAATAATCATTTACAGTAACCACATGGACCCCATCGCCAGTTAGTGCATTCAGGTAGGTAGGTAGCGTTGATACTAATGTCTTACCTTCACCGGTTCTCATTTCTGCAATATGGCCCCAGTGCAACATCATCCCCCCTATCAACTGTACATCGTAATGCCGCTGGTTTAATGTTCTCTTGGCTGTTTCTCGCACAACAGCAAAAGCCTCAGGTAGAATATCATCCAAGGTTTTTCCTTCGGCAAGTGCAGCCTTAAATTCTGCTGTTTTTGCTTTTAGATTATCGTCACTCAAGGCAGCAATAGATACCTCTAGATCGTTAATCTGATTAACAATTTTTCGAGCCTGTTTTAGCTTCTTTTCATTCTCATCTCCAAAGATTTTTTTCAATAGTTTCATAGAAATGAGTGTATCATATACCAATGAAAAAAACAGGATATACCTGTCTTATCGAGGGCAACGAGCTGGGTTATTTTGACCTCCAGCCTCCACGCCATATAAATTAATATTAAAATTGATATCCCCAGAGTAACCAGAACTATCAACGCACCATCCAGTATACCCATCAGCTGGATTAAAGAGAGGTGCGGCAAATGCCCAACTATCCTCAGTCACCAAATGATTTCCTGTCGCACAACGAATTCTATTTGAAATAACACCCGTAATAGATGTAACCTCAACCATCAAACGAACAAAATCCTCTGAAACCCTAGCATCATAAAGACTTCCATCGAATTTAGGATAATACGGACCACTCATAGAACCACATTCAGTAATTGAATCATCCGTTGGTCCTCCAGTTGCAGAACCCTGATATGATCCATTATCTATATGAAATAGTTCGGCCTGTGACCGCATTTGAGACATTAGGGTTTTAATTTTTGCATCCTGAGCTTTTCTTTTTGCATCCTGCAATGAAGAAGATACCATCGAAGCCAACACCCCGATAATAGCCACAACAACAAGTAGCTCAATCAGCGTAAATCCTTTTTTTATATTCATATGCATAACATTATAGCAAAAAAAACAAAAGACTAAGCTTCTGTTTTTTCTTCATCAGATGATTCCTCTGCTGGAGCATCTGTTTCTTCTGCGATAACCTCTGCTTCTGCAGCAGCCTTTGCCTCTGCTTCTGCGGCGGCTTTAGCTTCTGCTTCTTCTTTTGCTCGTGCAATTGCTTCTTCGTCGATAATTGGAGTTTTCTTTGGAAGAACGTTTTTCTTGCGTCCTTCGATAAGTCCTTTTTCAACAAGCATATT
>CAZQWK010000012.1:0-13057 GCA_964597245.1 uncultured Candidatus Saccharibacteria bacterium
TTTGTATACCATAAAGCATAGTAACCTTGTTAATAATGATTATTTAACACTTTTACTTATTATACTTCTTCCTTTTTTACATATTTTCTTATTTCTACTTCTTATCAAGAAAATTTTTAAAAAAAACCGATTATCTAATATAATTTTATACTTAACTACTAATAGTATTTATTTCCTATATTCATATTTGTCATATCGTTTTATATATCATCATTTTTATACGTATTCACCCTTGCCAGAAACTGGACCAACAGAAACAGATATCATGATATATTCTTTTAATAGAGTATACTTTCAAAGCAAGATGTCTTTTATATTATTTGTAACAAGCTTCTTAGTTCTGTTATTATTTATCTTCATCAGAAGATATAAAAATAAAAAACACCCCTTTCAGGCGAAAAAATAACGTTTATGTCTTTAAATTAAAAAACACCAAGGTAAAAACCTTGGTGTTTTTTATATTTTTTCATTACATAACTTCGGGCAAACGATAGCTTAAATATGCACCCACCACACCATTTAACAACAAAATTAAAATAACAGAGGTGATAGAAACCAATAACAACACAGCACTGGCAGCACCATGTTTCCAATTCAGATTTTTCATATGGTCGGCAAAAATATTCTTGTGATACCCCAGAGGAATGGAAACCACATCCACAGATGCTATATCGCCAAAGGAGTAGAATCTTATGGCGATAATGAATTTTTGATTTACCAATAATCGATTAGCATCCTCTACATGACTGCGTAATGCAATACCCCTCCTTTCGGGATCTTCTCCATTAATAGCAATTGCTGTTTTTGTATATGCACCAGTATACACATCAGTAAACTGACGTGATATCCACTGTTCATGCAATATCTCTGTTTCGTTGATAAGAGTGATTTGCTCCATTATTATTCGTTTTTAAGATGTAAAAAATAAGCTACAAAAATACCACCTGCATATATCAGGTGGTTTATGTTGCCAGGCTGTTTTTGCAGCCCCGATCTTATTCAATTGTAAAATAACAAGAAAAACTTATTCCAAGCCATCATTTTCAGAAACGATAAATTTAGAGAAATCATGTTTTTTAAAAATTAACCCGACATCTCTGCGTGACTGAAAATTAGCCTCCAAATTCGCCTCTACAGTACGCAAAATTTCGTTAAACATACGATTCTTAGACTTAACCTTTGTTGAAAGAAGAAAAGAATTTTCTGCGTAATCCCTTTTTGCCTCTGCAATACCCCTCAAGCGATCCATATTATATCTCTCGATATCCTCCAGAGCATCCTTCACAGCATCAACATATTTGGTCACCAGGTAGGCATGAGCATGGTTCTGATAATACGATCGTATCTCCTGGAGCCCTGCCTCGATAGTAATTCTTAATTTAGCCATATATTCTGACTGCGCTCGTGTCTGTGTCTCCAACGCAAGTGCTGCACCTCGCTGGAATTTCTGTAAACCACTCATAATATTCAATTTTGAAATTTTAATTTTTAAATTAAAGAACTCTGTTTCATCCTTTTGGAATCATCAGCACGAACACTCATTCGTGTACAGAAGGCTTTCTAGTGAAAGCCGAATATTTAATTGTCATATCGCTACGCGAAAACCTCATATGACGTGAGGTTACCTCAAACCATTTTTATATAAAAATGGTTTGAGATATATGTGCACATTTGAGGCATGTACGATACCAGTTTCTGTTACCGACTCTTCAGTCTGAATCTTATTCATCTGTTGGGATTTCAGGAATCTGTGGTCCATTTTTAATGATTTGAATAACCTCATCAGCCTCTAACCAGCTGATATACATGCGCGTCTCATAACCACGATCT
Organism: uncultured Candidatus Saccharibacteria bacterium; assembly: GCA_964597245.1. Classification (GTDB taxonomy): domain Bacteria; phylum Patescibacteriota; class Minisyncoccia; order Phycocordibacterales; family UBA1006; genus UBA1006. Next base: position 1,831 of record CAZQWK010000012.1, read on the forward strand.
ATTTCAAAACTATACAAACCAAGAGTATTCAAATACTTTTCCAAAAAAGTAGTTTGCACATGGGTGGCATATCGCTTGTCATCATCAGTGAATACCTGGGCACACACCTCGACTCTATTATTTGCCAAAAACGTCAAATAAAACGAAATATACATTCCAATACCATGATCATCTTCATATTCCCCCAGATAAACTTCTTCACTACAATGAAACATCTCGAACTCATAGGGCTCAAGACTAAATTCATCTGGATGCGGTTTGTATCCATCCTTGAGCTTATATTTAATAAGTGATGGTTCATATTTAACCAAATCACCATTCGCCAAGAGTTCAGATAGTTTATATCCTACCGTTACGCTATGCCCGTCACCAAACAACTGAAGACTGCGGTCGTTATCGATTTTTAAATATCGTGCGATCCATCCTGCAAGATTCTTTAGTCCGTCATCTGAAAGGGTAATGTCTGTCGTTGGTACTGCTGGTATTGCACTGCTCATAATAAATACATTTAAGTGTGTTAAAAAAATCATCTAGTTTATGTTCTACAAAAATAAATTTTTATTTATTACATGGAACACCAGTAACAAAAACTATTTTATTTCAAAAGAACACCATTACATATTAATAATATTGCGGGTCAGGTCGTATATATATTTACCTGCCATGGCGTTATTATTAATATCAATTTGTAACTTGATTTAATAAAATAATATATCTAAATAAATTAGATACAATTTTTTCATCATTTTTTTGCGAAAAATCAACTTTTTCTTTACTTTTGGTATATTTTTGAATGAAATTTGATATTATTTTTATATGATAGGTACCAAACAAAAAAGCCTTGGTGACGAAATTATTGAACTATTGCTGCAAAAAAACTATAGCGCGGAAGAATTATTTGAAGATCTCAGCAACAAAAATATCAAAACAACGAAACAATCCCTGTACAAGCACCTAAAAAACCTCATTTCAAAAGAGATTGTACTGAAGGACAAGAAAACATACTCCATTAGCCAGGAATGGAAAAATGTATTACGCGAAATGCTATCAATAATCACCATCCCTCTACCTGATGTCGGTGAAAAAATGAGCCATACCTTTAGCAGCCTGGGGCACCTGGACCAATACTGGAAACATATCGTAGAATCATTGTTCCAAAAACACCCAAGAGACCCTGTTTTTCTCTACTCTTCACATCAATTTTGGCCTTATGTAGCCGATCGCATGAGTAGTGAGGTTCGACTTATACAAAATACTAGCAAACAGAGATCCCGCAGATCCTACTTCATTCTCGGCGGAAATACCCCTCTGGACAAAAAATATAAAAAAATATTTCACAACGAATTCTACAAAGTAGCGCTCGTTCCAGAATTCCAAAAAGAAAGACATGTGCATACTATTGTAATAGGCGATACTCTGGTTTATACCTACATAGATAAAAACATTGCACAAAAAATAGACGACACCTATACATCGAATGATGACCTAGACATTCAGGTGAAATATCTCAAAGAAATCCTGAACACAGAACATAAATGTAAAATCAAAATAGAGAATAATGCAAAAAAAAGCAGCTGCGTACAAACAGCGTTTCTCAAAAATTTTTATAATATAAAAAGTCCCACATGGGACTTTTTCTATTCATGAGATACCTCTGGTAAATAATACCCGAGAATAGCACCAATGATTCCAATGAGCGACAAAATCACAATCACCGACATCACAGAAACCAATGACAACACAGCACTGATAGCACCAACGAGCAAGAGAACGAGGCCAATTACCGTATTACTAATAGCCACATAATCCGTACGCAAATCCCCTTCTGCAATATCAATAATATAGGTTTTGCGACCAATGCGTACTCCAGCATGAGCAATCGACAAAATAAACACAACCAATGGGTAGAAATACAGCCATGAGGTCACAGATGGCGATACAGCACCCAAAACAAACACCAGGATACCCAAGAGCGAACTAATCAATGCAGCCAGCACGAGGACCTTGCGGCTGGAAATATCAGCCTGCCTCCCCCACCATCCGGCACTAATACTACCAGCAAAACCAGTTGCGATAATAAAATACCCTAGCAATGTTGATTCTGATCCATGGACATCCTGGGCCAAGGTGACATAAAACGGCGTTGTCAGCGCTGAACACAACAGCATCCCGCGCACAATAATAAATTTTCGCAACGTAGCATCTGTTTTTAATAATGAAAAACGATCAAGTGCAGAACGTACAGAAAATGAATCTTTTTGTGTTTTTGAATAAGGCTCATAAATATACCCATATACCAACAATGCCAGCAACCATAAAATACCAGCAACAATAATCAACCAAGACAATGTTTCCACCTGTAATGCACTAGACAGGAAAAACCCGATTATCAGCGTCGCGATTCCTGCGACCATATTTGTGTAGCCGGTTAATTTACCACGACGAGATTTTGGAATAGTTTTTCCGATCAAGTCTTTTGAGCTAATCGAACACAGCGATCGACCCAAACTAAACAACCCAACACACAATACGATACATAACCCTAATACTGCAGTATCAAGCCATCGATACATCATTCCGATACCTATCAATGACACTGACTGAATAATCGCACCAAGCATCCAAATATTTTTACGCTCTCGTCGAGTCTTAATATATTCAGACAGTAAGAATTGTGGCATCATCGAACCAGACTCACGAATCGGTACGATCAAACTAGTATATGCCAATGGCACACCCAGAGCATTCATAAACCATGACAAAACAGTTTTTGGATTTGCAATAGTATCAGCTACCTGAGTAAAAATCCCATTGATAATATACAAAAAATAATTTGACACAACGCGATTACACGCATCATCAGAAATACCAGTACATACGCGACCATCAGTTTCCAGATTTAATCGCGCGTATATTTTTTCTAAAATCTTTTTCATATACCAACCCTACGCTATTTCATTTTTTCAATCAATAGCCATGCTATAATTCAATCATGACGCAAGAAACTGCCTTGGAAATATTAAAAACAGGCGAAAATGTATTCCTAACAGGAGCACCAGGAGCCGGAAAAACCTATGTTTTAAATCAATATCTAGATCATCTGAAAAACTATGGGGTCGAGGCAGCTATTACCGCCCCTACCGGAATTGCTGCCAGTCATATTGGAGGAATGACATTACATAGTTTTTTTGGGATCGGGATCCGTGAATCATTATCACAATACGACATTGAAAACCTGACCGAGAAAAAATATCTCTGGGAGCGTATGAAAAATTTGAAAGTTTTAGTCATCGATGAGATATCTATGCTACCACCGAATCTATTGAATTCCATTGATGCGATTTTAAAAACTTTTAAATTTTCGACCGAACCATTTGGAGGTATTCAAACTATTTTCGTAGGGGATTTTTTCCAGCTACCACCAGTATCAAAAAACTGCGATGAAAACAATGGGAGGTTTGCATTCCAATCAGAATCCTGGAAAGACCTGGATCCAAAAATTTGCTACCTAGAAACCTCGTTCAGGCAAAATGACGAAGTGCTAAAAAATATTCTATCCGAAATCAGAAATGGATCTGTATCAGAAGACTCCATGAATCATTTTCGTGGGCGCTATAAAAAAACACCTACTGGTGTTTCGCATATTACAAAATTGTACACACATAATATTGACGTAGATCAAATCAATACGCAGGCACTATCCCAACTGGACGGTGTCTCAAAAAAATACGACGCAAATACAAAGGGGCCTAAAAAATGGACCGAGAAAATTTTTTCCAGTTCACTGGTATTACCAACCCTAGAATTAAAATTAGGTGCCCTGGTATTTTTCATTAAAAATAATTATGAAAAAGGATATATTAATGGAACCCTGGGAACCATTGTAGATTTTGATGTGTTTAATGTACCCATTGTAGAAACTCATGATGGAAAACGTATAAAGGCAGATCGAATGGATTGGCATTTTGAAGACGCAGACGGTGCACCAAAAGCAACCGTATCTCAAATCCCCCTACGTCTCGCCTGGGCGATTACCATCCATAAATCCCAAGGAATGACCCTAGAAGCAGCAGAGATCGACCTCTCAAAGGCATTTGAGCCAGGACAAGGATATGTTGCACTCTCTCGCATTACCGGACTATCAGGACTAAAACTAATGGGTCTGAATGATACCGCACTATCAATTGACCCAGATGTATTACACAACGACAAGAGCATGCAGGCGTCATCATCAGAATTATATATTGATTTTACGCAACTAGATGAATCAGAAAAACAACAGCGGGCCGACCATTTTATGACATTGGTTGGTGGAATAAAAGGATCAAAAAAGAAACTATCATCAGTACCTATTGTCAAAGACCCTTCGTACCTATTGTCAAAACCTTTTTTTGAGCAAGAAATGTCCATTAGCGACATTGCAAAGGAGCGCGATCTATCAGAATCTACCATAATGACTCACCTGGAAAAAATCATGGTAGATGATCCTGAGTTCGACATTACCTACCTACAACCAGACACTCATATTATTGAGTCTGTAGAATCAGCCGTAGATACTCTACAGTCAAAAAATAACCCCAAACATTTTTCAGAATCAGGAGAATTGAAACTGAAACCAATATTTGAAGAACTGGGCGGGATGATTACCTACGACGAAATTAAATGCGCATTATTGTTCCTGGAATAAAACACCTCTCTCGAGGTGTTTTTATTAAATTACATGTCTTCGTGAAAAATTGTTTTACCTGTTTTTGCATCAAGAATCTTATTGTATGCAAAAGAATGGAGGTCGCTAGGATATAAATATAGAGGTGTAGTCCCCAAACGACCATCACTACGAAGAAAAAACTCCAGCAAACCTTCGTTTCTCATACGAGGTGCAATACCTCCTGATCTCTGAATGAGCTTTTTTTTACCAGAATCTTTAATCCAGTCATAATCAATCACAACCGTCACCCCATGAAAACCAGGGGTATTCATTTTTTTAATTAATTCTTTTTTAGAAATTTTTCGATTTCTGTTTAAAACTGCCATACTGTTTAATTTTTATATTTACATATAAATTTAACAACTGAAAAGAAAAAAAGCAACTATCTAGATAGTTGCTTTTTAAAATCCTAAGTTTTTTAAATTCTCCAAGCTTGTTTGTAGATCAAATTCCCCCACCTCAGTAGCAGTGCCAGCATTCAATCCAGAGAATATATCCAGACTACTACTCAAAACCGACATAATTTTAGGTAAAGCAAAGAGAAAAATAATCAGCGGAAGAATAAACAAGACCGCATTTACAACACCTGTCCATAGAATATATTTTCGGGTTTTTTCAACTGATTTGTAAATTTGCACCAAGGCATCTTGCTGGGCATTTAGCTGCTCCTGCAGGGTTTCATAGTGAGGTTCATTATTCATACCTCTAGTATACAACAGGATACGAAATAAACAGCCTACCAATTACAATCCACATTAGTAATAGTGTATGAATAAGGATAGTAACCCTGGATATTTTGGTGATTACATAGGTAGGTCTGATATGTAAAATTAGCCTCTCGAAAACCTGCGCGAGAATACCTAGCGTGATCTTCCTCTATCGGTCCTCTTTCAACAGTACCCCAAGCAGAAAGAATATAGGTATCACTATTTTGAGATTGATACATATAGCAACTAGCTCCCGTAGCGCCTGTTGCCTGGTTAACAGGGTTTGGATCCACAGGCAGCACAGACATATATCCACCAGACACCAGGCCAGGTATCCATTCTTCGACCCCATTACCATTTGCACACCCTGGATCCAAATAAGCTCCTGCAGATGTAGATGGGTATGAATTATGATCCAGATAATATAGTTCCAGTGCATTTTGAATATTTCGAAGATCTGTAAGGCGTTTTGCATTCCGGGCAGACGCGCGAGCTTCGGACAGCGATGACATAACGACACTGGATAAAACCTCAATAATACTCACAACAACCAATAATTCAATTAACGTAAAACCTTTTTTCATGCGAATAATTTTACCACAAAAAAAAGAGCATGCGCGTGCTCTTTTAACTACCAAGAAAAGAATTTTTTAACACGATCAAAAAAGCTTTTCTTGCGCCCTTCTTTTACTTTATTTTCTCGATCGTATTCTGTTTTATTATTTTTTCTTGAGGATTCAGAAGAATCGGGTTCTGGTTTTTTCGAAGAGGGCTTACCTATACCCCACTCCCGCAACTGATCACCGATTTCTTTTCGGCTACCTGTTTTTTTTAATTCAGAAATAATATTCTGCTGGTCGATAGTTAGTTCTTTTTTTTCAGAGCGTTCCTTGCGAGCTGAGATAATTCGATCTCGAAAACCTTCTCGATCACCCGATTCACGCATTTTACGAATTTCATCATGACGCAGGCGCCCTTCTTCGGCTGCATGTACCGAAGTAGAGAAACACACAGCAACAAAAAGAATCAATATAATAAGATAATATTTCATAATACACATTATAATTACTACCCTTCACTATGACAATTATACATACGTACAATCTCAGATTTTCTTTCATAAAAATCATGAAAATAGTCATACGAATCAGGAAGATCTGCAAATAATCGATTACCATCTACAATACGACCGTAATCAGGGTGATTTTCTGGTGCAGCCAATCGTAATCTCCAGGGCGCAATTACACAAGGATAAAAAATCTCTTGATATTCATATCCCACCATCCGAACACGCAATGAAGCCAGCAATATCTCAACATCCTCTGTTGGCAAACCAGCAATATCAACAATATGAATACTATTTTCCAGATCAGTTACGAGAGCATATCCATTATCGTCAATTTCATACAGCTCTCCAGCTAGTAACCCTGTCTGCTCTGGCATCGACCAATGCACCATAGCACGACGCGATACACCAATCTGCCCCATCCAACTCTCTATTGAACCAGAAATACGTGAAGACAATAACCCAGCAGCCAATGAGCCGACCACAATAAACCCTAAAACAAAATAATGGAACCAGGTTCGTTTATACCCGCGACCTGTTTTTAAAATCATGAAAATTGCAGACATCAATGCAATCAGCAAAATTAACCCGCGAGCAAAACCAAACCACCATATAATATTTGCTGGTAGTAGATGATAGTTGGCAGTTTGAAATACCAGTGACCCACCAGCAAAACCAGCAACAACCAACGCCAACGTAATCCCAAGCCATAAAGCATACTCACGTAGCCTGAAATACCACACAGATTTTGGCTGAATCTGCTGCTGCTTGATATTATTTAAAATTGAATTATTTTTCTGTGTTTTCATATAATTCTCTGAGTTTCTTTTTGGCACGATTCATTAGTGTACCTATTGTCCCTTCTGGTTTTTTTAGAATATCGCTCATTTCTGAATATGAATACCCTTCGATAAACTTCAATACCAAAACCTCACGATATTTTACCGGTAATTGTTGTAGCACTCTCTGTAACTCCTGCCGATCCTCCTCTGCATAAAATTCTTTTAAAAAATGCTGACCATCCTCGGTCCAATCAAAAACTTCGTCGTCATAATCAATTTGACCGTATTTTTGCTTGGTTTTTGATTTACGAGACCAATCTACGACCTCATTATGAGCAATGCGGTATATCCATGAATTAAATGATAATTTACGGTCAAACCCATGTAGGTTGATATAGGCTTTGATAAAAATATTTTGCAGAATATCCTGTGCATCTTCATGAGAAACATTCGTAATACGATTCACGTATCGCAATAATTTATTCTGATATCGCTCGATTAATATTCCAAAATAGTCCTGCTCAGACAATGACAAAGCTACTAGTTCGTTGTCAGTCAGTATTGAATTTTCCAAAAGAGAATTCATAAATAATGTCTTCAGTATTACATGTAGATGATACGTGCACAATACTTTTTTCTTTCATTCTTTTTGCAAAATAAAAAACCAGCATACACTTGCTAGTTTTTTATTTTTAAAATAGTTTACGTGCAACAATTCGAGATCCTCCGACTGATGTGACTGTTGGTACCGGTACTTCTCCACGGCCCGTACCGCGTCGAATTTCTTCTTTTCGCGGAGAATGTTTACGTGATCGTGATTGATTACGATTTTTATATTGACGTGATGATTTTTTAGATTCTGATTCTCCTGAATCATTTTCAACGGTTTTCAGCAGCAATGCAATTTCATCAGTAGTCTTACCAAGCTGAGAATCGTTATTCATTTGATCATGCAACAATGATAATAATTTAACCGCCACGGTTTCCATTGAATTATTCCCCTGAATTTTTTTCAGGAGCTTTTGCATATCTACTGATGGAGACTGCTGTGCCAGCGATTGAATTAATGATTCTGCCATTTGGTCTGGATTTTTTGCAGAACCTGGAACAGCAAAATATTTTAATTCTGAACCCATCTCCTTTTGAATACGCTTCAATTCACGTAATTCATGGGGTGTGACCAACATCATGGCAGTTCCACGACGTTTTGCTCGACCGGTTCGTCCAATACGATGAACATATGATTCTGGATCCAATGGAATATGATAATTGAATACGTGGGTAACTCCGCGCACATCAATACCACGAGCTGCAACGTCTGTAGCAACTAAAATATGGATTTGGTGTTTACGGAATTTTTGCATAACCGTACGACGATTCCATTGCTCCATATCGCCATGCAGAGGCTCTGAATTATAACCCTGTGATTTCAAAAATTCTGCAACGCGACCGGTCTCGCGCTTGGTTCGACAAAATACAATAGCTTTTTTAGGATTTGCGTATTCAATTAATTGCAGTAGCGCCTGGTCACGTTCATGTTCGTCGACAACGTAGAAATATTGCTTGATGTTATTATTTGTAACTGTCTTCTCTCCTTCTATTTTAATATAAGCAGGAGCTGTCATTAGTGTATCTGACAAATCCTTAACCTCGTCTGGCATGGTAGCCGAGAACATCAATGTCTGAGATCGCTCAGTGAAATGATTGAAAATTCGCCGTACATCCTCTAAAAATCCCATATTCAACATCTCATCAGCCTCATCCAAGACAACAACAGACGGAGAAATATCAATTTTTTTACGGTCCAATAGATCCAATAATCGTCCCGGTGTTGCTACAACAACCCCAGCATTTTCAATATGTGCAATTTGGCGCTTGTATGATGTTCCTCCGTATACAGTCGCTGTACGAACATTCATCAAACGAGAAAATTTATACACTTCATCAGCAACCTGAATTGCCAACTCGCGCGTTGGTACAATAATGACCGCCTCAACAGAGCCATCGTTTTTCATATTCTGCAAAATTGGCAGGCTAAATGCTGCCGTTTTACCTGTTCCAGTATGCGCCTGACCAACAACATCCTGACCATTTAGTACAATAGGAATAGCCTGCTCCTGAATTGGCGAAGGAACACGAAATCCAGCCTGATCGACTGCTTTTTGTAGATCAGGTTTAAAATTAAAATCTGTAAATTTCATTAAATTATATTATGTGCGATATGCACCTAAATTCGATTAAGTACCTATGTGACATAAAAAAACATCCCGACCATGAGATGTACAATCACTCAGATACAATTCTATCCTACTATGAAATTCACAATAATCAACAGTACTGCAAAAAACATCACCACAAAACTAAACCGTACCTGGCGGACCAACCGTAGCAATATATCAATAGTTAATAACCCAAAAATAAATGCTGACGATAACGCAACCATTTTGTAAATATCAAAAAATAGAAACTCTGAAGCATTCAAAATAACATTTGCCATCAAAACCAGCGGCACCGATAACATAAATGATAATTCCAATGCTCGCATCTTATCAATACCCAATAGCCCCATACCTGCCACAGTCGAACCAGATCGAGAGATCCCAGGAATTGCTGCCAAACCCTGAAACAAACCAGTTATGACAGCCCGCCATCGAGACAGGGGTACGTGCTGGTTTTTTTTCTGTTGCTCTGAAAAAAACAATAACCCAGCCGTGATCAATAGAAAACCAGCGACAACATTGTTGATAATAAATTCATTATGAAATAAATACTCAAACGATTCGACAGCATGAATTAACCCTAAGCCCACAACACCAGAGACAGCAGTAGTAATCATAATAAAATTCAGATACTGTTTTTTTTCATGAGACTGTTTTGAATACAGACAAAAATCCTTACATAATTTCCAAAGTTTTTTTCGATAATACACTACCACCGAAGCCACCGTCCCTAGATGCAAAAAAATTGCAAAGGAAACCAACTCAGAAAAACTCATCCCTGATGCAAAAAAATTATTTTTTACCAATATAATCATCGCCTCTGACGACACCGGCAGCCACTCTGCAACACCCTGCACTGCCCCCAACACAATAGATTCAAGCATACCATTAGTATATGTTAAATAGAAAAAAGAAAAACCAGAATAGTATTCTGGATATGAATCCCTATTCGGTCTTTTTCAAAAACCACAAAACTACAGCAACATCTGTATCTAAAATCATTTCTCCTGCAGTAATTTTTTCAATAATCATATCAAAGCTCAGCCACGCAGAATCTAAAACCTCTTCCCCGGAATCAGGATTCTCTACAGGATACTCGAGCTTGGATACATCTCTACACACCAAATAATGACTATTAATATCCAATGTTGCATTAAAGTGAGATGCATAATAAATCTCTGACCACTGCGCAGCCTGTAGACCTAATTCCTCAGCAAGTTCCTCCTGACCATGCTCTATAACCGATAAATGTTTTTTATCACACCAACCAGTTACCAATTTCCAGCGAGATCTTTTTTCGTACCCTCGGTACTCGTGCATGAAAAGAACCTTGTCGCCCTCAACCGGCATCACACTAACATTCTCCATAAGCCCTGAACGCTCATAGATATGACCATTTAAACTCTCTTCGCTGGTATTAATATATTTCCCCTGATATTTAGATACTCTATTTTCTAACATAGTGAAATACACTATAACAATTTCCACAAAGAAAAAAACATAATAATATAGTTATATTTAACTAGCCCAGCTGGAGGGATCGCTGGTTTCTCCTGCGTCGAAACATCAATCTACCTAAATTAGGATTTTATAAACAATGCTTATAATGGAGGGATTTTCTATTTCTCCTGCGTCGAAATATAGAAAACCTACAACACATTTGCGAAAGAGTCCGCAGGGACTCTTTCGCATCTACAACGTATTTAAAAAACAGCCCGCAGTTTAGATTGTGGTAATTATAATAT
>CAZQWK010000013.1:0-4683 GCA_964597245.1 uncultured Candidatus Saccharibacteria bacterium
TTTACGAACTACTGTGGTTGATCAAAGGCGACACAAACGTCAAATACCTACAGGAAAATGGTGTGCGAATTTGGAATGAGTGGGCAGATGAAAATGGTGACCTAGGACCAATATACGGAGAACAGTGGCGCAACTGGAATGGAGATGGGATTGATCAACTACTAGGAGCTATTGATGATTTAAAAAATAATCCAAATTCTCGACGCATTATGGTCAGCGCATGGAACCCTGGCGTTATGCCAGACACCTCTAAATCTTTCTCGGAAAATGTAGCAGATGGCAAGGCAGCCCTGCCGCCCTGTCATGCATTCTTTCAATTCTGGGTTGGTGACGGGAAATTATCATGCCAGCTGTACCAACGCAGTGCCGATGTATTCTTAGGGGTTCCGTTCAATATTGCATCATATGCGCTATTAACCATGATGATTGCACAGGTGTGTGGATATAAACCGGGTGAATTCATTCATACCTTTGGAGACGTACATATTTACAATAACCACCGTGAACAAATTGATTTACAATTATCACGAGATTCAAAAGGCTCAACTCCACAAATGAAAATAAATCCAGAGATTACCAATATTGAAGATTTCACCTTTGAAGATTTTGAACTAACCGAATACGACCCACATCCAGCGATACAAGGGCAAGTCTCAATTTAAAATTAACTCAATTAAAATACCACCAAACATGGTGGTATTTTTTTATCGAATATTTTCTCGCCCTACCCATACATACTCCCATGGCTCTGGATTTGGACCTTGCCCCTGCACACCTTCCGGATAACTAGGAATGAATCCAAATCTTTTTGCGTTTTCAAAGTTATTCGCACTAAGGTAGCTGTAGCATTCGGTTTCAGCAAAGGCATAGACAAGATAATCATTACCACAACCAAAATCGACAGCATACCCTGAGTGATGCTTTGAGTACCCCGGTAACGCAGACAAGGCCAACACATCATCTAACTCTTGATCATATACACCAGAGATAATCAGCGAAACATCTGCTGGATTAAATTTAGATAAAAATATTGAACGCTGAGAATCAGCTGATCGGTACCCAGAAACAAAATGCAACTGAATTCCTTCTTCGGACATCTCGTTTCGCAGTGAAATATAGGCGTCCCTCACCTCCCTACGGGTCTGTAGACTATAGTATGAAATTAAATCTGAACTATCCGCAAACCCCCTACGCTGATACCCTCGACGAACAGCAGCATTTTCTAAATATAGATCAATTTCCTGATCACCAAATATAGACTGCGCAAATGAATCCATTCCGGCAGCCTGTTCAAAACGATTGTATAAATCCACAAACTCATCCCCAGAAAAACAAACAAAATCACCACAAAGAGAAATTGCCTGAATGGGGTCCGTAGGTCTCTGAATCACCTCCTCAGAAAAGCTAAAATTTTCACTTACAGGACGAGGTGCACCAATGTATTCAATTGAATTCTCGTTTATCTCCTGATTAGACTCTGGTACTGGCCCCCTTGCAAAAGAGGGTTCATTCATAGAATCACCTGTAAGAAAAGGAATAGTGTTACCTTGTTCAACCCAAATAATTGCAGCAATCAATATCGCCCATAAACCAATCAAGAAAAAAATGAGAATATATTTCCCATTTTCTTTTTTCATACTTATTATTGTGTCAGAATTTTATCAATTCTGCGAGCGAGCGCAACCATATCTTCCTCATTTTTTCCACGAGTTGTTTCAGCTGCTGTCCCCAATCGTAACCCAGATGGATTAAATGGTGAACGGGTATCAAACGGGATTGTATTCATATTTACAATAATACCTTCGTTTTCTAGGCGTGTTGATGCCTCTTTCCCAGAAAGACCTTCGCCGTCCTTCCATACATCGATTAAAAATAAATGATTATCAGTGCCACCACTTGTGACCCTCCAACCGAGTCTTTTTAGTTCTGACGAGAGGGCTTTACTGTTTTTTACCACCTGAGCAGCGTACTCCTTGAATTCAGGTGTATCAGCTTCGCCCAAGGCAACAGCCAAAGCTGCGATTTGGTTCATGTGGGGTCCACCTTGCATCCCAGGAAATACTGATTTCTGAATTTTCTGAAATAATGTCAGTGCGGTTTTCTCTATTTTTTTTCCAGCCCCACCATCATGCCGAGCAAAGATCATACCTCCGCGAGGACCACGCAATGTTTTATGTGTTGTTGTGGTTACAATATCTGCATATCTAAATGGTGACACATGCTGACCGCCAGCAACCAAACCAGAGATATGTGCCATATCTACCAATAAATAAGCACCAACAGCATCAGCAATCTCTCTCATCTTCTTGAAATTAATTTTTCGTGGATATGCAGAATATCCAGCAATAATAATTCCAGGTTTTTCTTTTTTAGCGATTCCCAGTAGATCATCGTAGTTAATCTTTTCAGTATCCTGATCTACACCATAAGATACCTGGTCCCAAAACATCCCAGAAAATGAGACCTGATGACCGTGAGTCAAGTGCCCCCCGTGCGACAACGTCATACCCATAATCTTACCCCCCTTTGGTAGCAATGCTGCATATACAGCAAGATTTGCAGGTGAACCAGAATGAGGTTGTACATTTACTCCCCATTTTTTTGGATTGAGTTTAAATAATTTCAATGCTCGATCGATTGCCAAACCCTCAATCTGATCAATAATCTCATTACCTCCATAATAACGAGCACCTGGGTACCCTTCTGCGTATTTATTGGTAGTTTCTGTACCCAAAGCCTTCAAAACATCTTTCGAAACATAGTTTTCTGATGCGATCAAATTAATTGATTTCTTTTGGCGTTTTTTTTCTGCAGCCAGCAATTCTTTTACCTGTAGATCCTTCATAAGGTCAGTATATCACCAATTACATAAATAATCTCTGCCGCATTTTATATATATAAAAAATTCAAATGATATAATTACATTATGCTGAATTGGATTAAAAATTTATTTAAAAAACCTGCCCCTATGATTACAATGATTGCGGCTATTCAAAATGATCGCGGTATTGGATACAAAAATAATTTGATCCATTCGATAAAAAACGACATGAAACATTTTGTCGAACAAACCACAGGCCATACTGTAATCATGGGAAGAAAAAATTGGGAGAGCATTCCTGAGAAACATCGCCCATTTAAAAATCGAGAAAATATTATTATTACCCGGAACCCAGAGATATATACATTCCCTAATGATGTGATCGTAGTAGACAGTATTGAAAAAGCCATTGCAAGCAGTACATCAAATAAAATCTACATTATCGGTGGCGGGCAAATTTATAACCTAGGAATGAAATATGCCGATCAATTAGACCTAACAATAATTGAGGCCAATACACCTGCAGATGTTTTTTTTCCAGAATTTAAACACAACTTTGAATGCATTAAAAGATCAGAAACAATACACGACCAAGCAACAGATACCCCTTACACATTCACTCTTTGGCAAAAAAAATAAAAACACCAATGGTGTTTTTATTTTTTTGAATTAGTCAACAATTTCAATCCCAGCAGCTCGACATGATCCAGCTATAATTTTTTTAGCAGCATCGATATCATGAGCATTCAAGTCTGGCATTTTAATTTCTGCAATTTCCGTTAATTGAGCATCGGTAATTTTACCTGCCTTTTTAGCATTTGGTCGCCCTGAACCACCTTTGATTCCAGCAGCCTTAAAGATCAATGAAGATACTGGTGGTGTTTTAACGACGAAATCAAATGATCGATCGTCATATACATTAATAACAACAGAAACTTTTGATCCCATTTGATCTTGAGTTGCTGCGTTAAACTGATTAACGAATTCCCCGATATTAACTCCAGCTTGCCCTAGTGCTGGCCCAAGCGGTGGCGCTGGTACAGCTTTTCCGGCATCAATCTGAAGCTTAAGTTGTTTTACTAGTTTTGCCATAATAATTTATCTTATTCTGTGAATATTTTAGTGTCTTTACAGTTTTTTAATCTGCAAGAAATCAAGTTCTACAGGCGTTTCGCGCCCAAACATAGATACGAGTAGTTTAACTTTTCCTCGTTCAGTGTCAATACCATTAATCTTCCCTTCAAAATCGCTAAATGGCCCATCAATAATCATGACAGTCTCATTGATCTCATATTCTGAATCTTGTTCAATATGAGCAGCCTTCATTCGGGCAAAAATTGCATCAACCTCTTCTTGCTTTACTGGAACTGGGTCAGTACCCCCTGCCCCAATGAATCCTGTTACTCGTGGAGTGTTTCGAACAACAAACCATGAATCTTCGGTAACAATCATGTTTACCAAAATGTACCCTGGGTAGATTTTTTCATCTACCTCGGTACGTTTTCCATTTTTGATTTTGACTACTTTTTCTGTGGGAACCAGTACATCAAAAATTTGCTCTTGCATACCTAATGATTCAATACGCTGTCGTAGGTTACGCTCTACTGCATTTTCATATCCTGCATAGGTATGAATTGCGTACCATCCACGCTGTCGTTTTACCGTGTTTTTTTCTGACATATACCCCTATCCAATTACTGAACCAAGTCCATACTGAGTAAAGATAAAATCAAATAACCCTAGGTAATATGCAACAAACAATGAAACCACAATTACAATGAATGTATACAAAGCTGTTTTGTTTTTATTTGGCCAAATGACTTTTTTCATTTCTGCCGACACTTCTTTTAAAAATTTCATAA
>CAZQWK010000013.1:4783-12923 GCA_964597245.1 uncultured Candidatus Saccharibacteria bacterium
AAAAACCTGATGGATTTCCAGGTCTTCTTATATATGTATTACTGTATACCGGAGGTTGGTTTTAGTCAATAAAAAAGGAATAATTTATACCACCAACCCAAAACCTACAATAGTTATCGTATAAAAATACGGCGATTATTTTTGAAGAATACAAGAATTGTTTGAGCGATAGCGAGTTCTCGAGTATCAAAAATAATTCTAGTATTTTAGATTACTATTGTGTTTTTGAGAGTTTTTTGGCTCTTTTTTTAATCATAAAAAAGAATGACTGCGTGTAGTAGTATCTTCTAATATTCTATAGAATATTAGAATGTCTTTTGTAGGCAACGATACTGGATTCAAGCCTAATCAGTCGTTCCTCTTTCTGTTGGAGGGGTCGCTGGCTTCTTCTCCGTCGAAACACCATCGACCTACAACATATTTAAAAAACAAGCCTCAAGGCTTGTTTTTTTACTTAATCTCATACGTCAGCGTTACTGACGTTGATAATTCCTCTTCCCCTGCTGGTAACTCTGGGGCATATGCCACATCAGCAGCAAATTCTAATGTGCGTGCTGTATAGTATGGCTGTGGTGTGTAATTATTTTTGTTTTCATTAAATGAAACCAAATCTCCTAATTTCACATCAAGGTCTTTTGCTAATTGTTTTGCCTTTTCCTGTGCATTTTCAATCGCATCAGCACGTAGCTCTTCCTGTAATTTTTCTGGATCATCAATTTCAAAATTTGGTCCAGAGAGGTTTTGCACACCTGTTGTTCCTAGTAAATCTAATACCGGACCAACATTATCAAAATCTCGCACCGTTACCGTAACACGCTGACTAACATCAAATCCTGTTTGTACGCGGGTCTGATTATTTGATGGAATATATACAGTTCCGTCGATTGCAGTACGCTCTCCATCGAAGACTTCTTTTACCCATTCATATTTTGGTGTCATTGAATATGAATCTGTCTTGATGTCCTTGTCGTCGATATCTAAATCTTCTAATCGATCAAAAATAGTATTTGTTTTTTTAGAAATGACTGATTGCGCCTGCTGCGTTGTTTCTGCTGTTTCCTGTACATTGAAACTAAACCGGGCAATGTCTGGAACTGATGATAGTTCTGCCGTTCCTGTTACTGAAATAGTATTAGTTACATAATCAGTATTTTTTTTGCTCAGCGACACCCCTACGCTAATTGCGATGATTGACAATACAATCAAAAAGAATGCTCCTGCGTACAGAATAGTACGTAATGCTGTTGTATGTGCTGTTTTCATATGATTACAGTATAACGAAAAAAATCGCTGTGTGCGATTTTTTTCTTAGGATAATGACGGAAAAAGAATATCAATTTCTGCCTGATCAGTAATATTACTACTGTTGTTTTCTCCATGATCATCGATATAACACGGCAATGGATTAATAGCAATATTTGTTTTATCAAATTTCCGAAAACTGAATTGTAAATACATACCTGGTTTATTCTCGCGAGACATACCACTGGTTGATGCGGTTCCTAGAACTGTTTGATTATCGATTTCAACAATAGGATAACTACCCAAGCTAATCTCTCGCAGCATTTTTTGATATGAATTAAATTTTACAGCGGGTTTTTTCAAGTGACAGTACATGGTATGTAATACATAGCCGTCTTCAGTTTGAATCTGCGGATGTGACAACAAAACATAATATCCATTCACCGCCCCGTATCCTGAATATTCTAATACTCCAGGTAATACTGATTTAATTTCTGTTCCCGATTCTAGATCCAGAGAAAGTCCGGTATGAAAATATTTTGCAGTTCGTTTTACTGGGTGAACCCGATATCCAAAATATCCAAATACCGGATTAATTTTTTCTTGTATGGGATTTTCTACCGGTGAGGCAATATTCATATCGCGTATTGCCTCGTATACAGGCGACCAAAAATTATGATATTGATCAAGGTCAGGAATGAGATAAGATTCCTCGAATTCAGGACGGTCTGGTCGTTTTTTTGTTTGCGGCAAAATCGCCGGAAGAACTATCATAATGTGATTATATCAAAAATAAAAAAGAGTTAGAATTAACCTAACTCTTTTTTATTTTCTCAGTCACCCAAAACAATACCAACAACCCCATACCTAGATACATCCTTCTCGGAATAATAGCTTGACATAATCTCATCAATATTATCTTCAGGAGTGAATCCGGAGCGAAGTAGTAAATTGTCATCTGAAATCGCCTCTGAGAATGTATTTGCAATAATTAAATCCACAACCAATCTCTCACAAAAATCTCCTGTTGTACGATTCGTAAACAATACTGTATCGCCGATACTAATAGTACGTCTTTTTTCATCAAATAAACGTAATTCGATATCTTTTTCCATGATAAGAATTTTTTGAAAATATCTATCATGTAGCCTCATAAAATGTTTCATATCTTTTTTATAACACTCTCACCTCTGGTTCCAATTCAATATCAAAACTCTCTTTGGATTTTTTGATAATTTTCTGCGCAAAATTCCACACCTCGCCACCGGTCGCACCGCCGTGATTCACCAATACCAATGCGTGTTTTTCATAAGTTCCAACATTTCCCTCTTGGACCCCCTTGAACCCTAGTGTTTCAATAATCCACCCTGCCGGGATTTTTACCAATTCAGCAGGCACATCATAGGACGGCATATTTGGATATTGCTGTAATAGTGTTTCATATTGATCGCGACCAATGACAGGATTTTTAAAGAAACTTCCTGCCATACCAATTTCATCCACCGATGGTAATTTTGATTCACGAATAGTAGTAATAATCGCTGCAATCACCATTGGATTAATATCCCCTGTAGTATACTCATCGACCCGCTGTGCAACAACACCATAGGTTAAAATTGGGTTTGGAATTTTTGATAATCGAAACTGTACGTGCGTAATCAAATATCGCCCCGGATATCGTTTAAAAATACTCGACCGATACGCGAAATTACACTCCTCGCAACTGAACATAAACTGTTCGTTGGTAAATGTATCAATACCGCGCACCGACACAATAACATCTCCAGCCTCGACACCATAGGCACCAATATTTTGTACCGGCGAGGCACCAACCGTACCTGGAATCAATACTAGGTTTTCAATCCCCCACAGATTACGCTCGGTCGTCCATAGTACAAATTTATGCCAGTCTTCCCCGGCTGCTACCAAGACCTCTACATGTGTCGCATCCTCGTATACCACATCAATACCAGAGAGATTATTTACCACTACCAACCCATCGTAATCCTGCGTAAATAACACATTGCTTCCTCCACCTAGAACATATCGTGATTCGTCTTTCCAAATATCAGTTTCAATTAATTCAAATACATCATCAATGTTTTCAATGATGGTAAAATATTTTGCCGATGCATCAACCTGAAATGTTGTATGCGGTACTAATGACACATTTTGTTCAATAATCATATTCCTATTCTATCGAGAGAAGAAAAAGTGTAAATAAAAAACGCCTAGGCGTTTTTTATTTATTCAGCTGATTCTTCTTCTACAACTTCTAGTCGAGAGATGTCTAGATTTTCAACAATAAACTGATTCAGGTCAACGATTTCACCATTTAATGTAAACCCTGGTGTTCCTGTAACCCCAGCATCCTTACCAGCATCGATATCTGCCCGCACACGATCTGCAATTTCATCTGACTCTAAATCAAATCGGAATCGATCAACATTCAATCCTAGCTCTTCTGCGTATTCAATGAAATATTTTTCTGGGTTAAATGACTGTGTCCATTCGCTGGCCACACCCTGAGTTTCGAATAATTTATCATGCATTTCCCAGAATTTTCCCTGTACTGCGGCCGCCTCGGTTGCGCGTGCTGCCTCTAGTGCATTTGGATGAATTGTTGTTAATGGGAAGTGACGATACTCAATTGCCAATTGGTCAGCAAATGTTTCTGTTAATGTATCCAAAATAGGTGCTGTATTTTTACATGCAGGACATTCTAGATCTGAATATTCTACCAATACAAATTCTACATCTGGATTTCCTTTGATGTGTGTTTGATCTTCGAATACTTCTAGGTCAGCAAATGATGCTGGATCAATTGGTGTTTCGTTGTTTGAAACGAAATAAGCAATAACAAGCGCCGCAACTACAGCAATAATTCCTGCTGTCCATATGCGGTTATTTTGACGTGATTTTTTATTAGACATATGGAAAAGTATAAATCACGACAATAATTTTGCAAAGAAAAAACACATATATGATTGTGTTTTTGTATTACAAAATATTAAACCAACGTTTTTTACCAATCTGAATTGAATCCCCAGATTTCAAAATAGAATCAATGGTTAGTTTTTCACCATCACGTTTTACTGCTCCCTCTGATAACGAACGGCGAATTTGTGATTTACTATCGCCTGCTCCGGCAGCCAGTGTTGAAATAATGTCTTCTAGCAATTCTATTTCTGGGATCTCTTTCGGGATATTTTTATTTGAGAACTGAGATATCCAACCCTCTCGAGACTGCTGTGCAACAGATTCGCCGTGATATATTTTCGTGATTTCATAAGCCAATTGCAACTTCTGAGAGCGAAAATCATCTCCGGAAAGTATATTATCAATCTCCTTAAGAGATAGATGTGTGCAATCAACATACAATTGATGCATATTTTCATCAGGTTGAGCCATAATGCCGCCAAACATATCTTGAGGTGAGAAGTCTAAAAAGACTCCTGTACCTAAAGATTTTGACATCATCTTCTCCTTTGTTTTTGGGTTTTCCAATAAGGTGGTAATAAAAACAAATTTTTCTTTATCGTTATAACGCTTTTGAAGAGTTCTCCCCACCAAGGCATTGAATTTTTGATCGTTCCCGCACATTTCAATATCGACATCCATCTGCACAGAATCCCAGCCCTGCATAAGGGGATAGAAAAATTCATGCACATAAATAGGTTTATTTTCACGTAGACGTTTTTCAAACATATCTCGTTCAAGCATCTGCTGAACAGTAAAGTTTGCAGAGAGATCAATGACATCCTCAAAATTCATTTTTGATAACCAATCATGGTTATAAAGAATCTGAACCGGATTATCATCGTTATCGATATCAATAATAGGCCTAACCTGATCAAGCCACGTTTTAGTATTTTCCTTAACTTGCTCTCGAGTTAATTGCACCCGTGCAGCACCCTTATCGGTGGGGTCCCCAATACGAGAAGTAAAATCACCAATCAAGAAAATAACTTCATGTCCCAACTGTCGAAATTTCTCAAGAATAATATAATTTGTTGCATGACCTAAGTGTAACGATGTCCCCGTCGCATCAGTTCCTATGTATATTTTTAAACGTTCACCGGAAAGGAGTTTTGATCTAAGAAAATCTTTTGAGGGTAAAATTTCTTTAACCGAACGACTTAACAGCTCTTCGACTTTATTTTTATCAGTAGAAATATTCATAGCTCAAGTATAACCAATGATAGAGAGTATTCAAGAAAACCCTCTCGAAAAGAGAGGGTTAAATAAAATTAAATTTTTACAAACATAATCTATTATGATCAATAATAGATTTTTTTAGCACCGGAATTAAATCTGAGAAGTAAGTATGGCAAAAATCAATCTCCTGCAACACAGCATCAACGTGCGGTAAATCATCCACAAACACTGATCTATAAACACCTACAAGAATTGCTGAATACTCACCACCAGAAATAAGATCGAAAAGCTCTCCTAGAATCTGGGTATGATCAGGATAACAACCAAGAATAAAGTCCTGATACTGAATTAGCAAACGGTTGAAACGATCAAATTCAATACCATTTTTCATTGCCTGACCCTCTGAATACTCATGAAATAACGTTAAAGGAAGCATTAATTTATCTTCGCAACCTTGGCGAATAAATATCATTACCTGCTGATTATCAACCCGATACAAAACCATACCATCACCTCCAGCAGGATTATAATCCTTTGGGAGAGTGGCATACTCTAGCCGTAAATTATTTGGTAATTGATATTCTTTTTTAATAGAAATATTCCAAACATACTCCAACAAAATATTTTCTCTTGAATCCATTTTTTATTTTTTAAAAATTAAATAGCCTACTGTTTGTAGACTATTTAATAATAGATCTGTATATTTGTCAACAACTACGAGACCCTACAGTAACGAAGTATCTTTGCGAGCAAATAACCCAACAAACCAATCCATCATAATTTTAAATCGTTTTTTCCCTGATTTAAATGTATACAAATACACAAATCGCCAAAATAACCATGCCACAACACCATGTAGCCGAACCGGCCCCACCTGCGCAATAGCATTTCCTGAACCCAGTGAGGTCAGTAAACCTTTTTCCCGATAAACAAATTTTTTCAGCTCCTGTTTTTTAATCAATCGTGCAATATTTTTCCCTGTTAATTCCCCCTGTTGTTTTGCAATCTGTGCTGTCATCGGTAGCCCTCGCCCATCATCAGTTGGATACAGGGCCATATCACCTAAAACAAATACATTCTCTGTCCCAAGAGCCTGTAAATATTCATTAACCTTAATTCGTCCACGCTCTACATCAAACGCACCGCATTCACATGGTAGACTATTTGCAGTTACCCCTGCGGTCCAAATAATGGTATTCGCATATAACTCCTGCCCATCTGCGGTGATTGCCGATCCTTTCTTGATTTCTTCGACACGAACGCCATTCTTAACCTGAATATGATTCCGTACCAAGACAGATTCCGCATACTGGCGCATCTTTTCATGAAACATACCCAAGATTTGATCACCACCATTAACCACAGTAATAGAAACATCATCAATAGAGATGTTATTATGCTGTTTTATTAATGTTCCGTATATTAAATCTGCGACCTCGGTTACCAGCTCGACCCCTGTCGGCCCAGCACCAATAACCATAAACGTAAGGAGTTTCTTTTTTTCTATTTCTGATTCAGTCGCAGACGCCCTCTCGAACAAATCAATAATACGATTACGAATCACGGTAGCATCTTTTAGTGTCTTTAGAATATATGCATACTCTTCTGCACCCGGAGTCCCAAAGAAATGCGTTTTTGCACCTAACCCAGAAATCAAAATATCATATGATAACTCCTGATTCTCTAATACTACTAATTGTTTTTTTGTATCAACCGAAACAACAGAAGACTGAATAAAGTGGGTATCTCTAGAGATCACATCCCTTAGAGGTAAGACCACATTATGGTGACCCAGGGTTGAGCCAGCAACCTCCGGCAACAAAGGAGTAAACAAGAAATGATTTTTTTTATCAACAAGAGTAATATGGGAGCAATTTCGAACCCATGATGGTAGTGATTTATAGGTATGAATACCAGCAAAACCTCCACCTAGAATTACAATACGAAGATTTAATTTTTGTTTTGTATACATGATGGATGTAGTATAACCGACCCAGGTAAATAGGTAAATGAAACCATAATTTGCATAAAAAAACAGATTGCAAAAAAAAGAAAAAAAATAGATAATCCCATCATCACCATGTGTGATGAAAATAATATTTTAGTATGGAACATATATTTTTTTTGAAACACCTCTATGCCTATGCCGGCATTAATCTTGGTGCATATGACGAAGATGGCTACCCAATAGAAGAAGAATCAGACGACTGGAACGAGGAAGAGTTGGATGACGATATAATAGACGAGGATCTGAGCACAGAATCTCCAGAATGGGAATAAAAAAACTTTCGAAAAATTCGAAAGTTTTTTATTTACTAAAAAATTGAGATATCCAAGGTGTATTTTCTACCTGAAACAGATCAAGTAGCTCATAGCTAATTAACCAGTAAGGAGTCATGAACGAGACGTAGACGTTTGGATACCATTTCGAAGCATCGACAACCAGCCTCTCAGTAAAACCAAACACCGAAGAATTCTCAGGAGTCAAATCAAACAAATACTCTTCAGTACCTGGGTCTAATTCAATTTCCGAATCACCTAAGATATCTTGGATAATCTGTGAATCAAAATCCACCTCACCACTCTCGAATAAAGGAGTTACCTCGACACCACCAAGAGACGGGGAGGTTTCAATAGTACCAAAATCAAGGGGTTCAGTAAGCGAATCAGAAAGGAGAACCTCAGTATCCTCAACTAAAACCTGTTCTTGCTGTAGATACCCTAGGATAATATTCCGAAT
>CAZQWK010000014.1:0-12773 GCA_964597245.1 uncultured Candidatus Saccharibacteria bacterium
CTATTAGGATACCGAAATGAATTTATTGTAGATACAAAAGGTGAGGGGATTCTAACAACTATATTTGAAGACTTTAAACCGCACGCCGGAGATATTCAAAAAACAGAGGTTGGATCAATGGTCTCAATGGCAACAGGAAAGGCATTAGGATTTGCACTAGCAAACCTACAGGAACGTGGAACATTATATATTGGACCAAGTACTGAAGTATACGAAGGTATGGTTGTCGGAAACACCGTCAAAGGTGCCGACATGGAGGTAAACCCAACCAAAGGAAAACAATTAACCAACGTCCGAGCTTCAGGTTCTGATGATGCAATTAAATTGACGCCACCACTAGAAATGACACTGGAAATGGCGATGGGAATTATGCGACCAGATGAATTTTTGGAAGTAACCCCAGAAGCAATTCGATTACGTAAAGAATTCTTGAAAGAATCAGATCGTAAACGACGTAAAAAATAAAAAAACACCTGCTGGTGTTTTTTATTTTTATATATATAAAATATTGATATTTATTATATATATTGTATAGTATAGTCGAATCGAGATATATGCACATGTGTTGTATATATGGGTAGTTCGTTTTTTAACAATAAAATATTGATAATATGAGAAAAGACGTATCGCGTGAACAGTCTCTGGAAGTTATCGCAAAATTTGCACAAAACTTCCCATTTTCAAAATTGAGCTCAGATGATGCTCAAAAATTCATTAAAAATCCAAAGAAATTTTGTGCATTGTTTGCAGAAAATCTTACAGGAGAAAAGAATGAATTGTTTCCACAAGAAACATCTCATCTTCGATTAATCGGAGAAACAACCATTTCTGCAACCAAAGCAGGAGTTGGAATGAAACAAGAGAACCAAACATTATTTTATAGTGTTGATCCTGGTTTTGATAATTGGGACGCTCAAACGGTATCGAAAGACACTGAAGAAGCGAAAGCATATGTTTACGAACAAATGCAAAACGGAACCTATGCCGACATCTTTGGATCATTTAACAAAAATCTTGATTTACTTGAGTTTGAAACTCACGAACAAATCAAAGATTTTGTAAAAAACTCACCTGAGTTATTACATCCAAAAGGTTACGCTACTCACTTTTTGTATAAAAACAAAAGTGGTAGACGCTTCGTTGCGTACGTGTACCGTTCTTCTGCTGGTGATCTGCACGTGACTGTGCTCGAGTTCTCGTACGGCTACGTGTGGGATGCTGACGATGCGTACCTCTTTGTCTTACTCGCCACAAAAACCTCGGATACTAAGAGCTAGACTCTGAGATCCTTAAATACCTAGACCCTTTCTTTCTGGATCGGGTCTTTTTTGTGGTAAATGCGATTCCGGTGTTTTGACATATAATTTATGTATGATATTTTATTTTTTAAATTTAAACAATGTGTATTACATTGCTTGGTACTTTAATTTTAAATTATTTTGAATGGAAAAAGACGTATTGGAAGTTTTATCTAAACCACCTGTGGTGGGCACCCACAAAAGTTCACAACAAAACAAATTTTTCTGGTTACCACCAGAGACAGCTTATTTGCGTGTATTAGAGAAAAAAATTATCCCTGAGATAAAAACATTTTCATCCATAGCCCCAGATAATCGATACCCATTTGGTTGGGTCAGTGGTGATTTCTATAAGCCCTGTAATCAGGCCGTTGTCAGGGGTACTAATGTTGCTTGTGCGTATGTGTACGACCAAATACAGAGCGGTACATACCAACAAATTTTTGGTTCGTTTATGCAGGATTTAGACGTCGTTTCATTTGAGACGCATCAGCAAATTAAAAATTTCATAAAAAATTCATTAGATCTACTTCCTGGTATAGATTCATATGTTCACTTATTGTATAAAAATACATTAGGAGAATATCGTGTTGCCTATGTTGGGCGATCTCTTGAAATCTGTGTATTTCCTTATGATTTTTTATATTCAGGTATTTGGATTGCGGAAGCCACTAATCGCTTTGTAGTTCTGGCTAAAAAAACTAAATTTTAATTTTAGAATCTATTTTTTCTAACATTCAAACCCGATCACTATTTCAGATGATTGGGTTTTTTAAATAAAAAAACCAACAATTGTTGGTTTTTAATCTGTATCTATTTAAGACCGTCAGGGTTTCCGAATACTGCATCCGAGAATTCCCAGAATGCATCATTTCCTTCGTGCTCAGCAACACATTCAGCTGCAACTGCTGCTGGTACTGCCTGTTGGTGGAATCCTAGTGGTAGGTGTCGGTATACCCATGTGGTATTGCTGTGGTTTTCAACTACTCTTTCTAGTGTAGGGTGTACACGCGCACAGAATGGACATTCGTAGTCTGAATATTCAATCAATGTGATTTGAGGGTTTTTTGATCCTTTGTAGTGATCGTTTTCAGCTTCAAAACCTCGCACTGAATTCATCAATGAATAATCTAATTCATTGATTTGCAATTGAGCTAGTGTACCTGCTGATACTGATCCATTCGCTGTTGCTTCGTTTACGAGTAAATCAAATAATTCATATGGTAGAGCTCCACTAATTGGTACGATTTGTGTTTCGGTTACCATTAGTGTAAATGGTGTTCCTAGTCCTGGTTGTCCTAGGGCTGATGCGATTGCCAGAGTTTCGTCAGCATCGACACCAACGCGTGCCTGGATTGACTCATCTTCGATACACCGATCATAGGTGCGGCTTCCAATACCTGTATTACGTGCCGTATTTTTTAGGAATGCAGCCGGTCCTGTTTCTGTAGGTGCAGGATTTCCTGCTAGGGTCGTCGAAACGATAATTGCGATAATTGATAGAATTATAGCAATATTTGATTTCATGTTTGCGTTCATGTTTATTTTTTAAAATTAATATTAATAAATTAACGAATGTAGTATATCAAATATCATGACCTACGTATATTCATGATGTCGGTGTATACTGGTACTATGAAAAAAAAGTTTATTCATGTGTTTTCACAGGTTAAAAACGGTATTGCCTGGGGAGTTATTTCTGTAATGGTGTTTATTGTATTACGTATTGTTTCGGCTTGGGAATTATTATCACTGTCATTGAGAATTCCTGACCTTTCATTTGGTCGACAATCAGAGATCGTGATGGAGTATGTATTTCATTCATTTTCAGATATGATTCCTATTCATCAGTGGCTAGTAATATTATTATCAATTACTACCGCATTAAATATTATCTTGTTTGTTATATATGTACGACGACAGAGATTATTATTATCTGGTAGGGGATTTTTTGGTTCTATGGCTGGAATGATTCTGGGTGTATTTGGGGTAGGTTGCGTCTCGTGTGGAGTATTAGTGCTGGCACCAGTATTCACATTTTTAGGTCTATCCTCATTTGCTTACGCTGCGTTGGAATATGCACTGCCGATATCTATTTTTGGACTACTGTGTATTTTGGGGTCCTGCTGGTATTTGTTGAAAAAAATATCACAACCATTAATCTGTAAGGTTTAACAAGTACCCCTAGGGGGTACTTGTTTTATTATGCTAAATTGATACCCTATCAGGGTATATGAAAAACATACCAAAAGAAGAAAAAAGAAAAATTATTAATCGCCTAAAACGTGCCGAAGGGCAGATTCGTGGAATTGAACGTCTGATCGAAGACGATGCGTCATTAGAAAAAATCGTCGTGCAAATGCGCGCCGTAAAATCAGCATTATCAGCTGTAGGGTGGACATTGTTTGATTATGAAATGTCTATCGATAAAAATTCTGATGTGTCACCAGATAGTCAGGTGGATCAGATTAAAAAAACTATTAGTCAGTTAACTAAATTATGTCACTAGAAATTATGAAATTTTCAAAAAAACAAATCATTACGGTGAGCATTTTACTTGTCGCGATTGTTGCATTATTCGCGGTACGTATTGGTCAGCGAAATAATGTCGAGGATGTTATGGTGCCTCCGACACTAAAAGAAATCTCTACATATTCTATCGATACGGAATTATCATCGGTGCTAGATACGGTATGTACTGTTCAGGCGCAGGACGAGGTATCGATTCAGTCACAGGTTTCTGGTGTTGTTGAGCGGGTTTTGGTTAATGACGGTGATTACGTAAGCAAGGGAGATGTGCTGTTTGAAATCGAAAATATTCAACAGCGCGTATCGCTGCAGGATGCAAGGGTTTCTTTGCAATCAGCCCAATCAGCATTGGATGATTTGTTGAATAATAATGATGCTAGTGATCCGAATTCATTACTAAATCAAACGATTAATCAACAAGAATCATCAGTGGAATCAGCACGTAATGCGTTATTTAATAATGATTTGCGAGCTTATCCATTAGATAGCGATGACGACGTTGACGAGGTCGGTCCAGTAATTTTGGGAAATTATACCTGTCAGGTAGAGGGGGAATATATAGTTGAAGTATATTCTTCGAACGCTCAATCTGGTGCATCGTATCGTGTATCAGGCCTAGAATCAGGCCGAGAAAGTGTCTCGACCGGCCCGTTTGGAACTGCATTGGGTAATTGTGGTCTGGAATTATTATTTGCTGATGGTTTTGATAAACAAGGTGAATGGGTAATCCCGGTACCAAATACACGTAGTGCTTCGTATTACCCATCATTAAAGAATTACGAGCTTGCACTGCAAGGGAGAGATATTGTAGAAAACCAAACACAGGCTTCGCCAGAGCAAATTGCACAGCAGCGTGGTTTCGTTAGTCAGGCGCAATTACGTTATCAATTGGCACTGGATAATTTATCTAAAACAAAAATCACTGCACAGACATCAGGGGTGGTAACAGGTTTTGATATAAACGAAGGGGATTTTGTCTCGGCATTTGTTTCAATAGGGCAGGTAACAAATACCGAGGATTTAGAATTGATTACGTATGTCGAACCTTATGAAAAAGATCGGTTTACCGTAGGTAATACCGTAACTATTGATGATCAGGAAACAATCATTGATCAGGTTTCAGGGGCACTAGACCCAATTACACGACGAGTAAAAATTACTATCGCTGCGCCAGAGTCTTTTGAATTAATCGAGGGAACTGACGTTTCGTGTAGGGTTCATCGAAATAAAAATACAACGGTTCGTTCTGATGGTGGAATTGTGATTCCATTATCGGCCGTTTCAATTATTGGTACTGATAGTTATGTGTTCGGAGTTACTGGAGATGAAGATGTGGTTGTAGATCCACTACCTGTGGTTGTAGGTACTTTGCTGGGTGATTCTGTGGTTGTCTATGGGTTAGAAGCTGCAGTTATTGCGCGGGATGCCCGAGGTTTGCGCAACAATGATCAGGTAATTATCGCAGAATAAAAATATGTATTTTTTGAAGAATAAAACATTTACAGCTTTTCTGTTGGTTTTGTCGGTATTGGTTGGAGGGTATTTCCTGCAGACTATTTCTAAAGAATTTTACCCTGAAATCAAGGTTCCGATTGTTGTAATCCAGACGGTCTACCCAGGAGCCTCGGCAACCGAAGTTGAAGAATCAGTAACAAATAGTTTAGAGGATGTATTAATTGGCGGACTAGATGACGTTGATGAAATTTCTTCGAGCTCTCAAGAGGGAGTGTCGGTGATTAGTATTCAGTTCGATGATTCAATTGATGTAAACCAGGCGTTAGTAGATGTAAAAGATAAAATTGATCAGAAAAAAGGTGATTTACCGGAAAATGCTAATGAACCAATTGTTAGCAAGGTTAATTTTTCTGATCAACCTGTATTTACATTTGCATTGAGTTCTCGCGAGGCATTTAATAAATTACGTGGAACTGCAGAAGATATTGAAAATACATTACTACGCATCCCAGGTGTTTCTAGTATTTCGATTGGTGGAATCCCGGAGCGTGAAATTAATATACTCCTCGATCCTGATGCGTTGCTGCGATACAGCCTATCTCCGTATCAGATTAGCCAGGTTATTTCTTCTGCCGAGCAAACATTGCCAATTGGGTCTGTTGTTGTAGGTGAACGTAATTACCGATTAGATTTTTCATCACAGATTTCTGATGTGTCAGATTTAGAATCAGTTGTAGTTCAGCAAAATGGGGACGGTAGCTATATTTACCTACGTGATGTTGTCGTTTCCATTGAAGATGGATTATCGACTGAATTATTACAATCACGGATTGCTGTTGATATTGATGCACCGGTACAACAGGCACTGGTATTTGATGTGCGTAAGCAGGGGGGAGGTGATATTACTGAATTAACACAAAATGTAAAAATTGCCTTACAGAAATTTCAGACAGAATATTCCGGAGAATTAGAATTCGTAACCGTGTTTGATGCCGGAGAGGAAATTCAGACAAACCTGTCCGAATTAGTAGGGAGTGGAATGCAAACGATTGTTCTCGTTTTACTGGTTATGGGGCTGATGGTTGGTTTCCGTGAGTCATTAATTGCTGCCTTGGCAGTACCGTTGTCATTTTTACTGACATTTATTGGAATGTATTTCATGGGGCAGACAATTAATTTCATTACCTTGTTTTCATTGATTTTAGTTATTGGTATTTTAATCGATTCGGCGGTGGTTATTGTAGAGGGAATTCATGATTTCAAAAGCGAGGGTGCGACATTTGATGTCGCCGTAGAGAAAACACTACGAGAGTTTTCAAAACCTGTTATTGCAGGGGTAATGACAACAATTTCAATCTTTGTCCCACTGCTAACACTGTCGGGGACATTAGGGCAATTTATTGGTGGTATTCCGCGAGTAATTAATATTGTGCTAGTGATGTCGATTGTCGTGGCGCTGATTTTTGTCCCCTTGGTGGCTCGATATGTGTATGGATTTACTATTGGCTCTCCAGCAGAAATCTGGCGAGCATGGAAAAAATCATCAGTATTTAATGGATGGTCTCAATTGAATGAATCTACGAAAAAATCACAGAATTTTTTCCAATTATTGATTTCATGGTTTGTATTTGTTGGGTATTGTTTTGGGTATATTATCCGTTTGATCTTACGAACATTAAAATCTATCGTAATGATTGCTATTTCATTCGTATTGAGTGGTTTGGGAAATATTGAACGGAATTATATTCAAACTGGACGAGAAAAAATCTTTCGCCAGGCACAAGAATGGTATGCAGGATTTTTGGAAAAATTCCTATCTTCGAGTACTACAAAACGGGGGCTAGGAATTGGATTAATTATTTTGTTCTTTTCTTCCTTTGTATTGGTTGGAACTGGTTTGATTCGATCTGAATTTTTCCCGCCAGATGAAGTTAGTCAGGCATATATCAATATCGAATTACCACAGGGTTCATTGTTGGAACAAACATCTGAAAAAATTGCTATTCTGGAAGAGCGAATCTATGATATCGCACATGTTGAATCATTTACCTCGACGATTGGGTCTGAAAATGTATTCGTGGGGGGTGGTCGTTCTGGAGAACATTATGGATCAATCGTAGTAAACGTAGATGAAAAAGAAAACGGAGTAAAGGTAACCCAGCTATTGCG
The DNA here is from genome assembly GCA_964597245.1 of uncultured Candidatus Saccharibacteria bacterium. GTDB lineage: Bacteria > Patescibacteriota > Minisyncoccia > Phycocordibacterales > UBA1006 > UBA1006. The sequence goes on from CAZQWK010000014.1 coordinate 7,452, forward strand.
TGACGCATTTTCTGATATTTATGGTTTTCAGACTCAGGTACTCGTACCTGAGTCTGGTCCGCCTGTTGGTGCGCCAGTGCAAATTAATATTGTTGGAAGTGAATGGGAGAGCATGCATACTGCTGCTGAAATGGTGGCGTCACATCTGGAGTCGTTTACCTCGACACGTGATGTTGATTCTGGTGTTGATACCGGGGTAACTAATATTCAGTTACGTATTCGAAATGATCGGTTGGTTGAGTATGGATTATCGGCATTTGAGCTTTCAGCTAATTTACGCGCCATTATTTATGGATCAACGGCTACTTCGATGACTCTACCTGATGTTGGCGAAACCGATATCAAGGTAAAGGTGCAATTAAACCGAACAGGTTTACGTCATACTGAAAGTAATCATGTAACTTATGATGATATTAAAAATCTTTCTATTGTTACACCTCGCGGACCAGTGTTATTAGGGTACCTGGTGGAGGAAGATATCACTCAGGCAACATCAACCGCGCGCCACAAAGATGGCGAACGCATCATTACCGTGACGTCATATGTGCAAGACGGATATTTACCGATCGATGTAGTAAATGAATTTAATGAAACGATTACAGATGTTGAATTGCCGGCTGATGTTGAATACAGTGTTGCTGGTGCGACTGATGAAAATGATCAGGCTTCTGCTGAGTTAACCAGCTCCTTAGGTCTAGGAGTCCTGCTGATTTTCGGAGTATTGATTTGGCAATTTGGATCCATTCGCGATACTTTATTTATTGTTTCAGTTATTCCATTGGCGTTGGTAGGTGTTTTGTATGGATTATTTATTGTTGATAAAACATTGTCATTTACTGCGATGCTTGGGTTTATTTCATTGGTTGGAATTGTGGTAAACGATTCAATTATTCTGGTTGATGTTATGAACACATTACGCCTTCGTAATCCTGAAATACCAAAACGTGATGTGGTAGTGCAGGGTGCTTCGATGCGATTGCGGCCAGTATTACTAACAACAATTACGACAGTTCTGGGGATGGTCCCACTGCTATTTGTATCACCGCTATGGGAGCCATTTGCCTATGCTGTGATTACTGGATTATCGTTCTCGACTATTCTGACGTTGGTGGTTGTTCCTATGTTGTACGACAAATGGAGTAGATAATTTAAAAACACCGAAAGGTGTTTTTAAATTGTAATTATATTTAAATATGTTTTAATTTAATTAATTTATTTAAATTAAAAATATGAAAAATATTCAATTCACAGGCAATGCTATGGGTATTGTTATTAGAGAGATGGTCAGGCGCGCAATGGTTTTTATATATAACCAAAGGTATGAGTTTGATATAAATAATAAGACTGCTTATGATGGTATGTCAGAAGATTTTTTCACTAATATCGACACCGGTGCACAAGAGATATATGAAAACCTAATAGGGGAATGTTTTCCTGAGGTAGGTATTATTGGGGAAGAAAATTCTCTCAATACAAAATCAGGTGATGTTTATTTTACAATTGACCCTATAGATGGAACAAAAGCATATATTCGAAGGCAGTCTCATGGTGTTTCGACCATGGTAGCTTTGGTTTCTGGTGGTAAAATTATTTCAGCATATATTGGTGATATTTTTACAAAAGAGATATACGGGTATGATCCTTATTCAGAAAATGTGTATCGCATAAGTGACTTTTCTTTTTTTGATAAAATTGACTTTATAGACAAGCCATTAATCAAGCAGCCACTACTGTTAAGAGACCATATTACATTACAAGAGAAATCTATGTGTGCCATAAAAAATAATTTCAAAAAAGTTCTTATTGAGGGTGGCAGTGTAGGTGTATGGATCGCACGCTTGTGGAAACGCGAGGTTGCCGCTGTTGTTTTGGAACCAAATTATAGTACACCATGGGACTCTAATCCTGTTATCGGAATATCTCAAAAATTAGGGTATTCATTTTATAAACCAACCGATGCTGGTTGGTGGCAAGAATATATTCCTGGTGAAGTATCGGCAGTATCGTTTAGAAATCATTCTTTGTTGATTATGCACCCAAAAGATTTTAAAAAATTAAAAAAATAACTTTTTTAAAAAACATTCTCTTTTCTGCAGGGTGTTTTTTTATTTTTGATTGATATACTGAAATAATGAACAAAGAATCTATTGAAAAACAAATTCAGGAATATGAACAGCAAATGTATTCTGCTGATTTTTGGAATGACAAAGATCACGCTCAGTTTGTGTTAGCTGAAATTCAGCGTTTGAAAAATGAATTACTGGGGGATAAAAAATATAATGCAGGAAATGCGATAGTTAGTATTTTTGCCGGCGCAGGAGGGGATGATGCTGAGGATTTTGTGCGTATGTTGTTCGAGATGTACCAGGGGTTTTCAGAGAACCAGAATCTTACCTTAAATATCCTGGATGAGAGCCCGAATAATTTAAATGGCTATCGTAGTATCTCGTTTGAAGTTCTCGGTAAAAAGGCTTTTGGTTTACTGCGAGGTGAATCTGGGGTGCATCGGTTGGTACGAAAATCTCCATTTAACAAACAGGGAAAACGACAAACAGGGTTTGCATTAGTTGAGGTCTTGCCAGAGATCCAGGCTGCTGAATTTGATTTAGATGAATCAGAGCTAGAAATTAGCTTTGCAAAATCGGGTGGAGCCGGCGGACAAAATGTAAACAAGCGAGAAACAGCTGTGCGCATCGGACATCCACAAACAGGATTGTCGGTATTTATCTCCAGCGAACGCACTCAGGAACGCAATCGTGCCAGAGCAATGGAGATCATGCGCGCGAAACTACATAAAAAACATACCGAGGATGAGGAGAAAAGAGTCAAGGGTCTCACTATTTCTGACAAGGTTTCGATCGAATGGGGGAGCCAGATGCGATCATATGTAATGGATCCATACCAAATGGTAAAAGATCACAGCAAGGGAATTGATACATCAAAAATTGATGCTGTGTTGTCTGGGGATCTAGATATTTTTATTGAAGAGGATGTACTATAGTTAAATCATTTGATTGCATGATGTTCATATTTCATGACCTGAATGCTTTGTGTTAAAATACTACCAATGATCGTATTTGAAAAAATTTCAAAAAGTTACCAGGGAAAAAGAGAGTCGGTACATGATGTCGATATTGAAATCAAGAAGGGCGAATTTGTTACTTTTATTGGTCCTTCTGGTGCCGGTAAGACAACCTTGCTGCGTTTGCTTTTAGCGGAGGAAAAACCTACATCAGGTAAATTATTTTTTGATGGATTAAATATTCATAATTTACGGAGGTCTGATATCCCAAAATATCGACAGCGTATCGGTGTAGTTTTTCAGGATTACAAGCTTTTGGAAAATAAAACCGCATACGAGAACGTAGCTTTTGCTATGGAGATGGTTGGGAAATCAGATAGCGAGATCAAGGCTGACGTTCCTTATGCCTTGAATCTGGTTGATATGAGCGACAAGGGATTTCATTTCCCAAATCAATTATCTGGTGGAGAACAGCAGCGCCTGGCTATAGCTCGAGCTATTATCAATCAGCCAGATCTGCTTATTGCGGATGAGCCTACTGGCTCCCTGGACCCAGAAAGTTCTCAGAAGGTTTTGAATATTCTGAAAAAGATTAACGAACTAGGTACGACGGTCATTTTGGCAACTCATGATAAGGATGTTGTCGACATGTTGAGACGTCGTGTTATTCGGGTGGAGAATGGTCGTATTACCCGAGATCAAGAAAAAGCTAAATACCACGCATAATTATGTCACTAAGTTTAGATATACGCCGAATCGCTCGAGAGGGGCTTGTAAATTTTTGGCGCAACAAATTAATCTCATTTTCTTCGGTAATAGTTCTTACTATGTCCTTATTGGTTTTGAGTTCTCTTCTGTTTCTTAATGCTTCACTTGATTTTTCTTTGCAGCAGTTACAGGACAGGGTTGATGTGAATATTTATTTCTTCCCTGATGTTCCAGAGCAAGAGATTTTTGATCTACAAGAAAAATTAACACTGGTTCCTGAGATTCGTGATATTCAATATGTGTCTCGTGACGAGGCGCTCATTGATTTCCAGGAACGTCATCAGAATGATGATTTAATTAATCGTTCTTTGGAGGAATTGGGAGACAACCCTTTGGGTGCATCGCTGAATATCCGCGCTCATGAATCAACCCAATATGATTCTATTGTCGCGGCTATAGAATCTGAACCAGCTGTTGCCAACACTGAATTTGTCGAAAGAATTAATTACTATGACAATAAAAACCTTATTGTTCGATTAAATCAATTTTCTGATGTTGTTCGGTTGGTTGGTTATGCAGTGGTTGTGTTCTTTGCAATTGTTGCTCTATTGATTGTACTGAGTACAATGCGCATTGTTATTTTTGCATCAAAGCAAGAGATTGTTGTAAAGAGATTGGTAGGTGCTGAACTGCGCTATGTTCGAGGTCCATTTTTGATTATGGGTGGAATGTATGGTTTTGTTTCTGCCTTGATTACGATGGTTTCGTTGTACCCGATGACTCGTTGGGTAGGGGTGTACACCAAAACTTTCTTTGGAGGAATGGACTTGTTTAACTACTACCTCTTGAACGCTGTGCCAATTTTTGTTATTCTTCTATCTACAGGTGTTTTTATTGGGATTGTTTCAAGTCGCGTAGCAACACGTAGATACCTGAACGTATAACGTTTTGGTTATTGTCAGATCGTCTAATGGTAGGACATCGGTTTCTGGCACCGAGAATCTAGGTTCGATCCCTAGTCTGACAGCATAAAACAAATAGTTCCGACGCGCATAGCGTTTGGGCTATTTTGTTTTACCTGATGGTAGGGATCGAAAAAAGTCGCCTGCGAAGCCTGAATTCGAGGCACGAGAATTCAGTAGGCGACGACGGGGTTGAGGCGATGAGATTATTTTGAGTTTTTTATGAAACGAAAAAATAATCCAGAGCGGTGACCGATCCCTAGTCTGACAACACCAAAAATCACCTTAATTATTAAGGTGATTTTTTATTCTAGCCTGATATAATTCACTTATGAACTTATATGGTATTGCATATGCTTGTGTCTCTACGGACCCCAGAGGTTGTGATCTATTTAATACAGGTGTGTCAGCGCAATCTTCGTATCAGCTTGAGATGATACTGGCAATATTAATGGATCTTCTTGTTGTTTTTGTATTTTTCAAAGTTTTTGTGTGGCTAGTAAGATATCTCCTAAATAAAAAAAGAAAGAAGAGTTTTGCAGAATTATTAAAATCATTCATTGTACCTGGATTAATAACTATTTGTTTAGTTATAAGTTTAAGGTATATTCAATCTAAAAAATATAGGGT
>CAZQWK010000015.1:0-12623 GCA_964597245.1 uncultured Candidatus Saccharibacteria bacterium
CTCCGACTCTTGATAAAAAAAAGAAGGAGGCTGCTAGGTCTCAAAAAGGTAGAAGTAGTTTTGTTGTTGAAAAAATAAAAAATAAAAAAACAGATTCGGGTCAGCCTACGATTCAGAGACCTGTTGCTGTTAATAATTCACCTCAAAGTGGATCCAAGGGGCGTGGAGCAAACAAGGATACGCTCGATTCTCTGCAGGGTCTTTTAGCAAAGGCAATGGGCGAAGCTGAAGCTTCGAGAGGTGGTTCAACTTTGGCAAAGAAGAAGGCTCCTGTTCAAGAAACGCACGCCAGAAAAACTGTGACCCAACAAAAGAAGGCGTTTCCTACTGATACCGCAAATCCTGTACCTAATAAAAAACAACAGCATGCTGATTCTCAGGTAAATAAATCTGATTTACAGGTTTCAAATGATGATTCACCTCAGGAGGTAGCAGAAGATGTTCTGCAGGGTATTTTTAATGCTACATAGTCATATGAGATTTTTATTTATTTTTATTTTTTCTTTATTTTTCTGCAGTTCTGCGCATGCACAAGTGCAAATCACTGAAGTTATGTATGACCTAGAGGGTAGCGATAATGGTCAGGAGTGGATCGAGATATATAATTTAGGCCCAGAAATTGTTCCTATTGATGATTGGTATTTTTTTGAAGCAGGTGTCAATCATGTTCTGTATCCTCAGTTTGAAGGAGGGTTGCCGTCAGGTACTCGAGCTGTTGTTGTTCCTCAGGTTGAGGCAGCGGTTGCGGCTGGGCTTCCGTATGTTATTAAGAGTTCTTTTTCTTTAGCTAACTCTGGTGAATACCTTGCAATACATAATGAAGATAGGGTGCCCGTCGATTCGGTAACATATGAGGCTGTTGATTCTGCATCTGGCACCGGTAATTCGCTGCAGTTGGTTGAAGGTGTGTGGGTTGCAGGTGTTCCAACACCAGGTCGATCAAATGCAGGGGTTGGTGTTACGGATCCTGATTCAATCTTGCAGACAGCAATTAATGTACCTGAAGATAACCAGAATCAAAGAGATGCTTCTCGTGAAGAAGAGTATTACGGTATTGTTGTGGAGATCCCAGAGCAGGTGTTGTCAAGAGATAGTATTCCAATTTCGATTTACGGCACTCGAACGACAAATGGTCGTACCCGAACAACCCAAAGAGGTTATTATCGTGTAAATATGGGGGATGGTAGACAGATCGTTGATCAACAAGCTTTGGATTATATGCATACCTATGAGTATCCTGGAAGTTATCGTGTTGTTGCAGACTATTTTAGTAGTAAATTATCTGCCGATGCAGGTGAGGATCCTCGAGCTACCTCAGTACAAATTATACATGTCGATAGTCCTAGTGTTGCCATTCAGGATATTGATGTTCGATCGGGGGTGGTTTTGAAAAATAATCATAGCTATGAAATTAATTTATCAGGATGGGATATTGCAATTGCCGGGAAGAGTATATATACATTTCCAGATTTCTCATTTATTGAGACAGGTAGCGTTCTTACTATACCTTTTGCAACTCACCGTCGTACACTTTCTTATACCGATAGCTTAGCTTTGCGTAATAGGCAAGACATTACGGTTTCTTCGTTTAAGAAAAGTACCACAAGGTCTGCAGCACCTAAGGTTATCTATTCTGCTGTGGACGAAAATCTTCTTCATGAATCTGAAGATGTTGACCAGCATGCTACACCATCGGATGTGGTACCAGAGGGAAATCATCTTGAAAAATACCTTCAAGAGTATCCAAATCGTCAGGTTGCTGAATTCTATGAGGGTGTGAGTGCAGTAGATGAACCTTCTGCTGATAAGGGCTCGAACTCGTTTATTATTTTTGCTGGCTTATTCTCCTTGGCTTTGGTGTGTTTGCGTTTAGTGTTGAGGAGTAAAAAAGATGGTCATCTGGATGATGTTGACGGTGATTCTGTTGAAATTGATATTGAAGAAGTATTTTAAAAAACACCCAAGAGGTGTTTTTTAGTGGATTATTTCTTTTACTTCTTCTTCAAAATGTATACCTAGTTTTTCTTGTGCATCTTGGATCTTCTGGTGCTTATGGTATAGCTCCAGAATACTCTGTAGTTGCACAAAGGCTGTTTTGTACTTAGCTTGATTTACTGATATTTCGGCCTCAATCCTGAGCTGATCAATCTTTTCTTTATCTTCACTAGTTATTTCAATATCGTTAAACTGCTCGATCTGCTCTTGGATTAATAGTACATCTTCAAGTGATTTAATTTTTGTACTGATGTTTTTGGTTTCCAGTATTGTGTTGGTGGGGGTGGGTTCTGTTAGATTGTGAGCTATCTCCTGAATGTGTTCGGTTAAGATTTCCTCTGGTGTCGTTTCTGTTGATTCTGTAGAGCTCTCTTTGTTTGTAACATCTTCTGGTTCTGTCGTATCGACTGCTTGTACCTCATCTAAATTTATCGTTTCTTCTGGGGTGGTATCTTTCTGGTTATTAGAATCAATTCCTTCTGGAGTAATATTCTCTTGATTATTGGAATTAATTTCTTCTGAAGTCTCTTTTTCTACTTCAGAAGGTATTGTTTCTTCTGTAGGTGTGTCGCTTGGTGCCGCCTCAGTATCTTCATTTGCTACTTCAGGGGTCACTTCTGATTTGGTGTCGGCAACTGTCATAAATTCTTCTAATGCTGCGTCGGTACCTCCTGTGATGGTGTCACTCGCATTGGAATCTTCTGGGGTTTCCAGTACCTCTGTCTCTGTGATTTCTTCTGATTTTGTAATTTCTGTACTAATTTGTATTGATTGTGCTTCTATTTCCAACACTGTTTCATCGAGGGATTCGAGTAGGTTTTCTGTTGAAATCTCATCCTCTGAATCCTGTATTTCTGTTGATGTTACGTCAGGGGCCTGAGGCTCTTTGGTATCGATTTCTTCTGTATTAATTTCTTCTACGGTGTCGATATCATTATCTTCTGGTTCTTGTGCTGCTACCGCCGGAGAGGTGACCTCTGTATCTTCTGTTTTGGATACTGCTCTTAGAATTTCGGTATTCGCCGTGATTGATGATTTAAGCTCAGAATTTAATACAAGTGCCTGCTCAGGTTCTGTTTTTTGGATTTTTGCAATTTCCTCTTGAACCTTGTTGGCTTGTTCGTTTATGTTGTTTGCAATCTGTGACTGTGTGTTTTCGTCAAGGTTTTCCTCGACGATTAATTGAACCGCTTCTTGGATTCGTAGTTCAGTGCGTTTGATCTCGTAGCTAATTTTCTTTTGTGGATCCAGAACAGTCGCAGCCTTAATTTCTTCCTGGGCTAATTTTACTGGATAGAAGGTATCTCCTGGTAGGGATTCGGCAGATAGAAATTTTCCAATCGATCCAATTCCCAAAAATAGAACTCCAGTAACTACAAACGTTTTTCTTGTTAGGGATACTAGGTGGGTATAGGGGCTTTGTTTGATGTGGTGTTTTTGGGAAAAATCATATAGATATTCTCTCATGTTATTTTTTTCACGAGTGGTCATCTGAATTGATTTCATTTCCTTTATGAAGTTGTTGAATTCGTTATTTTTCATATTGTTCCAAAATTTTACGTAGTTTTTTTAAACCACGATGTAGATATACTGATACTGTTTTTGGGTCCTTGTTGAGTACATTCGCTATCTCTGTAACCGAGAAGTCATGTACAAATCTCAAATTGACAATTTCGCGAGTTGATTCCGGTAGTTGTTTTAATAGGAGTAATGCCTGCTCTGCATCAAAATTATCTTCCAGTTTTCTCTGGCTATCGTCTTTTAGGTGTTCTTGGTATTCTGGTGCCATAGAAAGGTTTTCAACCAAAATATCTTTTTTCTTGCGATAGTGGTCAACAATAAGGTTGTTTGCAATACGATATATCAGAGGCCTTTCATTTTTAATTTCATTGCCTTTGGTGATATAGCTCCAGAATTTTGTAAATGTTTCTTGTGTAAGATCTAGGGATGTATCTCGATCGCTTGTTTTTGTCATGCAAAAACGAAAAATATCATCTGAATATTTATCATAGGATTCCATAAAACGATCAGTATAAATTTGTTTCCTGTCATCTTTCATACTATATGACGCATCAATATGCATAATATTACATATATACTATTTTTTTAGTTCTGTATATATATTTTTTGTTTGTCAAAAACGGATCATTTGTTACGATATAGATATCTATTATTAAATCTAATAAAAAACAATATGGGAGTAAAAGATTTTCTTATTAAAAAATTAGTAAAAGCAAAAATGAAGAATTTGCCGCAGGAGCAGCAGGATATGATTATTGCTTTGGTTTCAGAAAACCCTGAATTCTTTAAAAAAATTCAAGCTCAAATTGAAACAAAAAAGAAAAATGGTCAGAATGAACAAATGGCTATGATGCAGGTAATGCGCGAAAATCAAGCTGAGATCCAGTCTTTGGTTCAGAAGTGGCAGGCAAAACAAAAATAGTTTTTTATGAATAAGGGTGTCAAAAAGAGAAAGCCTGCAGTTCCGGTAGGGAATTCTGGAGGCTGTTCTTTGGTAAAACAAACAAGCTCTTTCATGAAAATGATGGGATTTATTGCTTTGGCGGTAATCCTTTTATTTTTTATGTATTCTTGTGTTGATTATTTTATGTACCGAGATCGATTGCATAGAAATATTTTTTTTGAAAATCAGTCTGTTTCAGGTATGCGTCGCCAAGAGTTTCTGGAGACCTTTTTTGCGCTCCCTGATTCGGAGCTTGCCATTCAGATCTCTCTCCGAGGCTCAGATGCCTCAACCGTTTGGAGTCCTGATGTTTTGTATATACAAAAACAACAAGAGCTTGTATGGAATGAGCTTTATGCTGTTGGGCGATCAGACTCTTTTTTGCTTAATTTGCTTGCTGGGTTGCAGAGGTTGTTTACGCAGCATAGGTTTGATAGGGGGTCTTTAGGTTATCATGTTGTGGAGCCTGGATCTATTGATTCATGGGTCTCTGTTCTTGGGTTTAGAGCTCCTTTTGATGGTTCGTTGGAGTATGTTGGCGGCGAGATTTCCTATGAATTACCGTATTCTGGTCAGGGTATTGACTATCTGCAATTAGATCAAGATCTTCAGGAGATGATTGATTCTATTGAATATCAGGTTTCTGGTCATTCCTTGTATGTGGATACGGTTGAAATAGAGCCTCAGCGCACAAGAAACGAGCTCTTCCAGAATTATTCTGAGTTAAAAACATTCCTTTCACTACCTATAAAATTTCAGCATGAGGTGTATGCGGACATCTCGCATGAGATTATGGTTGATGATTTCCCCAATCTCCTGACGCTTGTTTTGCATGATGATGATTACTTGGTCCATATTAATGACGATGCTTTTGCTGGTGTTGTGCAAAATCTACAGCCTCGTGAGGCTCAGTTGCGTGTTGCAGATGATTATTCTGTGTATGTAGAAGAGAGTAGGCCAGGTGTTCGGGTGGATTATGATGCTCAGAAGGAAAGCCTGACAGAGTATGTTGCAAGTCTTGGTTTGTCTGTAGGATATGTGTCTATTTCCGGTGATGAGTATTTGCAGCCTGCTCTACAGACCTCAGATATGAAGAAGCTTGGAATTGATCATGTTGTATCTGAGTTTACGACGTATCATGGTTGCTGCGCTGCTCGTGTCGACAATATTCAGTTGGTTGGAGATTTGCTTGATGGCTATGTTATAGGCCCGGGTCAGGTATTGGATATTAATGGGGTTATAGGCGAGCGTACTCTAGAAAAAGGTTTCAAGCCGGCCGGATCTATTTTAAAAGGTGAGTTGGTTGATTCAGTTGGTGGTGGTATTAGTCAATTCATCACCACCTTGCATAATGCTGTGTATTGGGGAGGGTATGAGATCGTCTCTAGTAAACCTCATAGTATTTACTTTTCCCGGTATCCAATAGGGATCGAGGCTACTATTAATTGGCCGTATGTTGATTATATTTTTAGAAATGATACCGATCATTCAGTTATGATTGATGTTGAATATACAGATACTTCAATTACGGTACGCATCCTAGGTTCAAATTATGGTCGTATTGCTGTCGGTGAACATAGAGGGTCTACGTCGGTGCATATTCTCAATAATAATTCAGCTGCTCGAAAAGTTATCTCTTCAGTAAGCCCGCCTTATAATTTTAGACAGCCTTTGGTGAGATATGTTTCAGATGTTGCTGTTTCGCAAGGGTATCCGGTTGTTGAGCGGGCTGGGGGTCAAGGTTATAGTGTTGATGTTTCGCGCCGAGTTATTCAGAATGATTTACCTGTGCATGCAGATAAATCCTCTGTGCATTATTTTTCTGACAAGGATACAATAATTCGGCTACATCCTTGTGATAATCCAAATGACACAAGCGTGAATTGTCCTGTTTATTAGGTGAACCTATAAGAGAAAAAAGTCCTAGCGGACTTTTTTCTCTTATGGAATATGCTATAGTTTCATCATGTCATTATCTATTGGAATCGTTGGGCTACCAAATGTTGGGAAGTCTACTTTATTTAATGCACTGACTCAAAAGTCTGTGCCAGCAGAAAATTATCCGTTTTGTACCATTGATCCGTCAGTGGGTATTGTTGCAGTACCAGACAAGCGACTTGCTGCCTTGTCGGATTTTTCATCTTCGGTAAAAACCATACCTGCAGCCATTGAATTTGTTGATATTGCAGGTCTTGTGGAGGGAGCTTCTCAGGGAGAAGGTTTGGGGAATAAATTTTTGGCAAACATTCGAGAGGTTGATGCTATTCTACACATGGTAAGAATTTTTGAAATCGAGGATGACACAAGTACAGAGCAAACCCATGTATACGGTTCTATTGATCCACTAAGAGATATCAAGGTAATCAATATGGAATTAATCCTTGCTGATATGGAAACGGTGCAAAAGAGAATTGAAAAATTAGTTCGAGATGTAAAACGCGGAGATAAGGATGCGGTCGCAGAAGATGCAGTGTGTCGAAAAATACTTGCAGTGCTAGAATCAGAGCAGCTGGCAAACAGCATTGATTTATCTGAGTCAGAACAGCATATTGCTCAGGGTCTACATTTACTCACAATGAAGCCTGTAATGTACGGACTTAATAAAAAAACTGGAGGTAATAACCTAGACCAAACAAGCCCCGAAGAATTTGCAAAAATCTTATCTGAAATTGAGTCTACTGGATCTGAGTATGTTGTTATTGATGCTCGAACAGAACACGACCTGTCTGAATTTTCTGGAGAGGAAAAAGAAATGATGCGCGAAGAGATCCAGCATAGTGATGATGGTATTAACGAGTTAATCAATCGAGCCTACCGGTTGCTAGGTCTTATGACCTACTTTACGACAGGAGAAACTGAAACACGTGCATGGACTGTAAAAATTGACTCTACAGCTCCACAGGCCGGAGCTGCTATTCACACTGATTTTATGGCAAAATTTATTCGGGCCGATGTTATCTCTTGTGATAAATTACTGTCTGCAGGGTCATTTGCCGAGGCGCGCTCTCAGGGTGTTTTGCGAACAGAGGGTAAAGAGTATGTTGTACAAGATGGGGATGTAATTGAATTTCGTATTTAGTGTGTTGCAATTATTTTCTTTTTTTATAAAATGTTATATAAATAATAATTTTAATTTAATACCTAATGACATATCAAAAACCTTCCGTTTCAAAAAAAAGAAATCTAAACCACATCAATGATCTCTTGGATGATTTGAGAAATAATTCACTTGAAAATTGCCCTAATTCTAAACTAGAAGAATATAAAAAAGCTTTAGAAAAAAAGCTATCTATTTCTAATCTCGATACTGAAATTCATAATGAAATTTCTGGCTATTTATTCACTATAGAAACCATTTTTGAGGATAGAGAAAATTAGTTTATTTGGTGTGTGTTATTAAGCGTTGTGTTACGACGCTTTTTTTGATTATATTTTTGTTATATAATAAATATATGAAATCTTTTGCTTCTGTAATTAAAAATGGTGGGGTAGGTGTCCTGCGCACTGATACATTGTACGGTATTGTTGCGAACGCCTTTGATCAGTCAGCAGTTCAGCGAATATACGATATAAAAAAACGCGACCCTCTAAAGCCGGTGATTGTATTAATTTCTGATGTTGCAGATTTATCTAAGTTTGGAATATCAGATATCTCTACTTATCAATCAGTGTTTGATCAGTACTGGCCTGGTCCTGTGAGTATTGTTTTGCCTATTACCGATGAATCAATCGATACTCATTATCTACATCGGGGAACAGGTGCAATTGCGTTTCGTTTACCAGCTGAACCCTCTATTCGAGATATTATTGCAGAAACAGGTCCAATTGTTGCTCCTAGTGCTAACCCAGAGGGTTATTCTCCGGCCAAGAATATTTCTGAGGCTCGCTCTTATTTTGGTGATCAGGTCGATTATTATTTAGATGGTGGGCAGGTGACTGATGTTCGGGCTTCAAAAATCATACGCGTATCGCGTAGTGTGAGTGTTGATACTATTCGTGATTAATTATAAATAAAAAAAACAAAGCACTTGCTTTGTTTTTTTCTATACTCCCAAGACAACAGGGATGATAATTGGTCGTTTACCTGTGTTTTGAACCAAATAGCGAGATAAATCATCTGAGATTTTTTTCTTTACTTGATCAAAGTCAACAGGATTTTTACCCTTAGAGTTTTTAATAATGCTTTGTTTTACTAGGTTTCGAGCTCCTTGGATTAGTTCCTGAGAGTCTCGTAGATATACAAATCCTCGAGAGATGATATCTGGTGATTTGCGCATTTTTCCGGTTTTAGGGTCAATGGTTGCTATTACCACAAAGATACCTTCTTTGGTTAATGTTTTTCGGTCTCGTACGACAACATCCTGAATATCACCTACACGGAACCCTTCGACAACTGTTACGTTGTTTGGTGCTTTTTGTTTGTGTACAGTAAATCCATTTGCATTAATGTCAATAATGGAACCATTGTCGGGAATAATAATGTTTTCTTTTTTGAATCCATTTTGTTCAATAACTCCTTGTGCATGAGCACGTAGCATTGAGTGATATCCGTGAACCGGCATAAAGAATTTCGCACCGATTGTTTTTTGGATCCACAGTAGTTCGTCCAGGTTTCCATGTCCCGAAGCGTGAATATCGCTTGTTTTGTAGCGAATCATTCGCAGGCCATGGCGAGATAAATTATCTTTCAGTTTCTGCACAGACGTTTCGTTTCCTGGGATAACTGATGACGATAGGATTACAGTATCTCGTTCGTTAAATCGAATTTTTGGATGCTTACGTGACGAAATACGCATAAGCGCAGCAAATTCCTCACCTTGTGATCCGGTAAGTAGAAATACTACTTTGTCTGGGGCCATATTTTGAGCTTCATCTGCCGTAATCAGAACACCTTTGGGTGGAATATATCTCCCTGATTCAACACAAATAGCCACATTGGTTTTCATTGAGCGGCCTTCCAATACTACTTTTTTCCCAAATTTATGAGCTCCATCGATAACCGCAGTAATACGGCTAATTTGTGACGCAAAGGTTCCTAGGAAAACGCGACCTTTTGCTTCGCCGATGAGGTCAATAATGTTTCCGATAATATGATCCTCGTTTTTTGACCACCCTGGCTGCTCCGCATTTGTTGAGTCTGATAGGAACAATAGATTTTCCTGGCCTGGTCGAGATAGCTTGCTGTACGCATCAATTTCAATTTGATCAACATTTCCGTCAACATGATTTAGTTTTGTGTCTCCGGCTAGAATAATGTTTCCTTGTTCTGTTTCGAATGAGAAACCAACAGCATCTGGGATCGAGTGGGTAACATGGAAAACTTGAACTTTCATTCCGTTTCCGACGGTTACTCGTTGCCCAGCCTCTACAACATGGTATTCAAGTTTCTGTAGGTGGGGAAACTCAGAGTTTCGTTTGTCAATCATCCATTTTGTCAGGAGTCCACAGTAAACAGGGGGGTACCCTAGCTGATCGATGATGTATGGAAAGGATCCGATATGGTCTAGGTGACCGTGGGTTACAAAGACTCCTCGGATTTTATCCTTGCGCTCTATTAGGTATTTAATATTTGGGATAATGTAGTCAACTCCTGGTGTTTCTACTTCACTAGAGAATTGAATCCCAATATCGATTACAAAAATATCATCTTTTGTTTCGATTACATTCATGTTTTGACCAATTTGCTCAACTCCACCAATTGGAATTACTCGCACGTCGCCATCTTTGAGTTCTGGCATTTCGTTGTGTTTATGGGGTTGTTTTTTGTGGTGCACCTTGTTACCAAATCCGCGCCGCGATTGATTGTTTCCGTTACTCCGGTTTCTGTTGTTGCGCTGGTTGTTTTTGCGTGCAAAGGTTTTACGAACAATATTTTTCTTTTCCGATTTCTCTGTGTTCGTATTTTTTTCTGTATTCATAATATATAACACCCAACAGGGTGTGTATTAATAGTAAGGGTCTCGTAAAGAGAAAACCCAATTTCGATTAATAGAGTATTACCACTCGACTTGTGCTTTTTTGAGATAGAAAATATGTAAATGTGGGAATATCTATCAAAAAGATATCCAAGGAGTACGTAATATATTTACAGTATAGACCCATACCAGAAAAGAGCAAGGTTGTATTTGCCTTTGTCTCGGGATCTATTATATAATTGGCATATA
Source organism: uncultured Candidatus Saccharibacteria bacterium (assembly GCA_964597245.1). Taxonomy (GTDB): domain Bacteria; phylum Patescibacteriota; class Minisyncoccia; order Phycocordibacterales; family UBA1006; genus UBA1006. The sequence goes on from CAZQWK010000015.1 coordinate 10,624, forward strand.
TGAAAAAACATAAATCTCATTATATTTTTGCGCTTATTGGACTCCTCTTTCTTCTTTTTGTTGCGGTGTTTGGTATTGGCTATTTTTATCCAGAATATTCATTCAAAGAGGTTGAAAGTGTAGATAATACTCATTCGTACTATGACGGTATTTCAACCGAAAATCCTTTTGAGGTTGATTTAGAGTCGAGGGTTGAGGTTGATCCTTTGTTTGATCCATTTGTTGAAGGGCAAGATAATCTTACTGTATCTATTTTTAATAATTACGAAATTACTTATCCTTCAAAGTATGTTGTTGCGAAAGAAGAGGGTCGTTATGTTTTAGTGAAATCACTACAGGAATACTATGAATATTCTAATTGTTCATCTATCGAAATAGAAGAAGATCGTATTCGTTGTCAGTATGCCAAGATTATAAGTCCATACATTACTATTTCACAAATTGATTCAATTGATTTTGATTATCTTGATTATATTGATACTATTCGGTTTGGATCTTATGGTTGGGATAAATATCTTCGCGCGAGTGAGTATGGACAAGTAATTGCCTATAGGGCTGACATCGATGGTGATGTTTTAGAGTTTCGCCTAAGGGCCGAGGATTCCCCGGGCGGTCAAATTTTTGAAAAAAAAGATATTTATGAGCTGAGTGCAGCAGAACAAGAGGAATTACTTCTTTCTATTCTAGAATCATTTACTGTACAGTCATAAAATAAAAAAACAACGATCAATCGTTGTTTTTTATTATGTAGATAATAATTTTATTGCATCATCTAATGTGAATTTTTCCGGTTTTTGTTTTTCATCTAGATACAAACGTTTCAGACCTTTTTGAATATAGTACCCTGATTTTGACTTGAGGATTCTAATGTCTTTACCTGTTTTTGGGTGCTTGCCGAGATCTTTGAATAATTCAACACCTTTTGGTAGTGATTTGGGTTGGTTCAGTAGATGAACCGCCTCATCAAATGTAATCGTGTATGGATCCATGCCAGAGGTTTTCTTGATAGATCTGAATTCTCGTCCGTGACCTACATAGGGACCAAACCTCCCAACATTTGCGATAACGGTTTCTCCTGATTCAGGGTGCGTACCTAGTTCGCGTGGAAGAATTAATAGATGGACTGCTTGGTCTAGGGTAATATCATCTTTGTTGATATGCGCTGGAATGCTGGCACGGCGCGGTTTTGGTAGTGCCTTTGCTGCTGCAATAGCTAATTTCTCTACTTTTGCCTTTTCTTTTTCTTCGGCTGTTTTTTTATACCCTTTTGGGTATTTTGTAGCCTTGGGTATTACTGGGTTTTCTCCTAGTTGTACATATGCTCCAAATCGACCCTCCATAATATAGATGTTTTCCCCTGATTCTGGGTGTGTTCCGATTGGCTCCTCGTTTCCTATTTCTTTTCCGTCTTGGGTTAGGGCACCGTCGCAATCTGGGTAGGCTGAACACGACATAAATTTTCCTGTTCGGCCCAATTTGTACACCATATTTTTTTTACATTTTGGACATGTGAATTCTGAAGGCGCTTCACCTAGGTTGGTGAGTTTTGGAATGTCTTCTTTGGTCTCAACGCTTTTTAAAAACGGTGTGTAGAATTCGGAAAGAACCTGTGCATAATCAGCATCACCACGCGAAATTTCATCTAGTTGATTTTCCATGTTTGCGGTAAAATCATCATCGATATATTGAATGAAATGTTCTTCCAGGAAACTGGAGACCACATCACCAGTATCGGTAGGGAATAGTGTCCGCCCCTCGCGTTCTACGTATCCGCGGTCTACGATAGTTCGGATGATTGATGCGTATGTTGATGGTCGTCCTATACCACGTTTTTCTAACTCCTTGATTAATCCAGCTTCGGAATATCGATTTGGTGGTGTTGTGAATTTTTCAGTGTTGGTGATGTTTTTTAGTTCCAATGCATCACCCTTATGTACTTTTGGTAATTCGACATCCTCGCCTCGGGCTCCTGTATCGCAGGCTAGCCATCCTAGATCAAT